>NZ_JBBMES010000017.1:0-53814 GCF_040096395.1 Lachnospira hominis (ex Hitch et al. 2025)
CATACAGCGGAGGTGCGTGACATGATTCTGACAGAATATAACGAAGAACAGCATATAAAAAATGAGAAAAATATCAGTTATGACGATGGTTTTAATGATGGAGTCGAATGTGGAATTAAGCGAGGTATTAGCCAAGGAACACAAATGGCAAATACCAAAGCAATAAAAAACATGATTAAACTTAATATCCCAAAGGATAAGATTCTAGAGTGTTATTCAGAAGCGGAATATAATTTAGCAGTTGATAATATTAATGATTAAAGCTATTGATTTGTACGGTAGGAGAATATAACAACTGTACATGTTTACATGAAAATATATTGACTGCCATGAACTTACAAAATTCACGGCAGTTGATTTATTTGTATAGATTACATCAGAAATTTCCTTTTTTCCCATATAAATGATTTTAGTGTTTCATAGATTATGCCATAAATTAAAAATATGAGTGTTTCTTTTGCAATTATTATAAATTCTCCCCAATTTGATATTTGGCAAATTGATGTGAAATTTTCAATTGGCGGAAATACAAAAAATAAGTAATGAAGTACGGGGTGTGAATTTAAAATATTTGTTTTACATGCACATAATGTGCTTATTAATATTATAAAAACAGTAGAAAACTTTCTGTCATTTATAATAGCAGGGTGAAACATCTGCCCCATTGCACCACCACAGAATCCGACACTTACGGCAGAAATGTACCAAAGAATGATTGTGAGGGCGTTTTTACTGCCGATGCTGAAAAGACATGCAGATGTAAACAAAATTAAATTTAAAACTATACTGAATATTAATACACATATAACTTTATATAAATAGTAGTTTATTTTATTGCGGCATCTAACATATATACATTGTTCGGAAATATCCAAGTCGTTGTTACATAAAATATAACCTATATATATCATTAAGAAAAACATAAAGAAACACGATGTTGTTACCGCTGTTTGTATTGTTGTATTTGTACCGGGATAGTATGTTAAAGCGACATCTCTCAGTTTCCAATTTTTGAATCCAACAGCATTAAATTTTGTTGTTTTAATCTAATTGCGATTTTTTGACAAAATCTTTAATTGCCTGAAAACTTTCCTTACTTAAAACATGTTCAATTTTACATGCATCTTCAGTTGCAGTTTCCGCAGGAACACCGAGGCTTATGAGCCATTTTGAAAGGAACTCGTGGCGTTCATAAATCATTTCGGCTATTTCACGACCCGACTGTGTAAGGTTGATAAAACCGGCATCAGATACTGTTATGTGATTCTTCTCACGAAGATTTTTCATTGCTACGCTGACACTTGATTTTTTAAATCCTAATTCATTACTTATATCTACTGAACGAACAACCGGAAGTCGTTTACTGAGCATGAGTATTGTTTCCAGATAATTTTCTGCTGATTCGTTTGTATTCATGACAACTTCACTCCAATTCTATAATACTACAAATTTAAGATTCATAAATTTAACAATAGTTTAACACGAAATGGCGACAAAGACAAATGAATAAATGAATTTTTATTTCAAATATTAAACGTTTATGCTTTATAACTATAAGTAGATACAACTAAAAAAAATTAGAAAAATTCAATATTTGTTCTTGACATCTAAGATATGTTAGCATATACTAACCTTGCTGGAAATGAAATTAATTATCAATAATCAAAAGAAAGAAGGAATAAAATGATGCCGTTAAGTATGGCAAATCAGGGCGAACCTAATATTATTAAAAAAGTCGGAGGAAAAGACGACGTTAGAAGCTTTTTAGAGAAGCTGGGATTTGTAGTTGGCGGTACCGTTACGGTTATTTCTGAGACAAATGGCAATCTGATTGTTAATGTCAAAGATTCCCGCGTGGCTATTGGTAAAGAGATGGCTAACAAGATTATGGTTTAGTGCAAATCCGGCTGGCGTGAATATAATATGAAAGAAGGAGAAAAAGAGATGACACTTAAAGACGTTGCCTGTGGTCAGACGGTAAAGGTTACAAAACTTACCGGAGAAGGACCGGTTAAACGACGCATCATGGATATGGGTATCACTAAGGGCGTTGAAATTTATGTAAGAAAGGTTGCACCTCTCGGTGACCCTATTGAAGTTACAGTAAGAGGTTATGAACTTTCTATAAGAAAAGCTGATGCACAGATGATTGAAGTGGCATAGGGTGTTTTTTTTACATAATGGTTAGCGAGAACGAACAAAAGATAGTGAGGCTAACAAAAGATAGAAAGACTAACATTAATTAGGAGGATAGAAATGTCTTTGAAGATTGCATTAGCAGGTAATCCAAACTGCGGTAAAACAACATTGTTTAATGCTTTGACGGGTTCTAATCAGTTTGTCGGAAACTGGCCGGGCGTTACAGTAGAAAAAAAGGAAGGTAAATTCAAAGGTAATAAAGATGTTACAATCATGGATTTACCTGGTATTTATTCTTTATCACCTTATACTCTTGAAGAGGTGGTTGCAAGAAATTATCTTATAGGTGAGAGACCGGATGCCATTATCAACATTATTGATGGTACTAACATTGAAAGAAATCTTTACCTTTCAACTCAGATTATGGAACTTGGTATTCCTGTTGTTATGGCTGTCAATATGATGGATCTTGTAAAGAAGAGCGGAGATGTTATCAACACTGATAAGCTCAGCAAGAAACTCGGCTGTGAAGTAGTTGAGATTTCAGCCCTTAAAGGCACCGGCATCATGGAAGCAGCAAACAAGGCTATTGAGATTGCAAGTAAGAAAGCAGGAGCACCAGTTCATGAATTTGCAGCAAGTGTTGAGTCAGCAATTACTTCTGTTGAAAATAAGCTTGGAACAGATGTCAAAGAAGAACAGAAGCGATTCTTTGCAATAAAGCTCATTGAAAAAGATGATAAAATTGGACAGCAGCTTACAACAATTCCTGATGTTTCAGATGAAATCAAGGCACTTGAAGATGAATTTGATGATGATACAGAAAGTATTATTACAAATGAGAGATATACATATATTTCTTCAATTATTGGTGATTGTGTAAAGAAAGCACAGAAGAAAGATAAGCTTACAACATCAGATAAAATTGATAAAGTTGTAACAAACAGAATTCTTGCACTTCCAATATTTGCTGCAATTATGTTTCTTGTTTACTATATTTCAATGGTAACAGTTGGTTCGGCAGCTACAGACTGGGCCAATGATGGTTTATTTGGTGATGGCTTTCATCTTTTTGGAATCGGTACATCAGCATATGAAGAAGCATCAGATGAATACGGTGATTCAGACGAAATCATTGCTGCATATGTAGAAAGTCTCGGAACAAAGGCTGATGATATTGCAGAAGCAATCGACACAGAGTCAGATGATTATGATTCAGAAGCGGCAGTTGCAGCACTTAAAAGCTTAAAGGCTATGGTTAAGTCAACAGATTCTGTCGATTATACTGTAGAAGATGAAGAAACACTTGCAACAGAAGATGAAACAGCAGATGCTGATGACATTAAAGAAGCAATTGATTTGGCAATCAAGTATGAAGGTGCAGCACCTGACCCTGCAAATTACGGGGTATGGGTTCCAGGTATTCCTGTACTTATTGGTGATGGACTTGATGCAATCGGTTGTGCAGACTGGCTGGAGGGACTTATCCTTGATGGTATTGTAGCCGGTGTAGGTGCTGTACTTGGTTTCGTACCTCAGATGTTAGTATTATTCTTATTACTTGCTATTTTGGAAGCATGCGGATACATGGCACGTATTGCATTCATCATGGATAGAATTTTCAGAAGATTTGGTCTTTCAGGAAAATCATTTATTCCGATTCTTGTAGGTACAGGTTGTGGTGTTCCAGGTATCATGGCTTCTCGTACAATCGAGAATGAAAGAGACCGTCGTATGACAATTATGACAACAACATTTATACCTTGTGGAGCAAAAGTTCCATTTATTGCAATGATTGCAGGTGCTATTTTCGGTGGTTCACCATGGGTAGCAACATCAGCGTACTTTATCGGTATGGCTTCAATCATTGTTTCAGGTATCATTCTTAAAAAGACAAAGTTATTCGAGGGAGATCCGGCTCCATTCGTTATGGAACTTCCTGCTTATCACCTTCCAACAGTTGGTAACGTATTAAGAAGCATGTGGGAGCGTGGATGGTCATTTATCAAGAAGGCCGGTACAATCATTCTTCTTTCAACAATCGTTGTTTGGTTTACAACATACTTTGGATTTACAGATGATGGATTCCGTATGTTAGCAGAAGATGAAATTAATATGAGTATTTTAGCTAAGATTGGTAGTGCAATTGCATGGATTTTCCATCCACTCGGATGGGGTAACTGGCAGGCAGCCGTTGCATCAATTACAGGCCTTGTGGCTAAGGAAAATATCGTAGGTACAATGGGTATCCTTTATGGCGGTGGTGAACTTCCTGTATACGGAGAACTTGCACTTCAGTTCACGAAACTTGCAGGATTTTCATTCCTTACATTCAATCTTCTCTGTGCTCCTTGTTTCGCAGCAATTGGTGCTATTAAGAGAGAGATGAACAGCCCTAAATGGACTTGGGCAGCAATTGGATATCAGTGTGGATTTGCTTATGTAGTTTCACTTTGCATTTACAATATCGGTAACCTTATTGCACATGGTACAGTTAATTTCTGGACAATAGTAGCATTTGCACTTGTAATCGGATTCCTTTATCTCTTATTCAGACCATATAAGGAAAGTAATACATTAAAAGTAAATGTAAAAAAGAGTGCTAAGGCATAATTGATAATAAGTTATTTGTTATTGAAAGGGGCAGCTTTATGGGAACAGTAGTCGTTGCAGCAGTGCTTGTCTGCGTAGTAGGATTAATATTAAAAGGAATGCATAAGGACAAGAAAAATGGCAGGTCATCTTGCGGAGGTGATTGCAGCAGCTGTGGCGGCCGCTGTCACAGATAAACGAGAGGGGAACTTATGAGCAAAGAATGTGTTATTCAAAAATTAAAAGACAATGGATGCCGGATAACAAAACAGAGGCTGATATTGCTTGATATTATACTTGAAGGCAATTGCAACAGCTGTAAGGAGATTTATTATAAGGCAGCCAAAAAAGACAGCAGCATAGGCACCGCAACAGTTTATCGCATGATTAACACGCTCGAGGATATAGGCGTGATAAGCAGAAGAAGCATATATGAGATTGCGGTTGACGATAAGCCGCTTATAAAAAAGTGATTTAAGCAGACAGGCAGGATAATGATTGGATAAATCCATCATTGTCCTGCTTTTTGTTATGTGATATTATTAACAAGGATAAATTGGAGGAAATAGTATGGTTTATAAAGAAAAGTATAGAATAGGAATAGAAGATGTTGCACATAACAGTCAGGCAACTAATAAGGCTCTCCTTTCTATTATGGAAGATATTGCATGTGCCCATTCTGCTGACGTTGGATACGGAGTGCTTGAAGTTGAGACAAAACACAGGGCATGGGTATTGCTTGATTGGAAAATCAAGGTTATAAAGCGTCCTGTATATGGCTGTATAATTGATGCATCAACATGGTCAAGAAAGATTGACAGACTGTGTGCATACAGAGATTTTGAATTAAAAGACGAAGATGGGGAAATACTTGCAATAGGAAGCTCAAGATGGATTCTTACTGATACAGAAAGACGAAGACCGGTAAGGCTTACAGAAGATATAGCTGCATTGTATGAATCAGAAGATAGGGCTGTTTTTGAAGATGAGATTTCAGAACCGGAATATTCAAAAGAAATGTTTGAAAATGCAGAAGAAATGATTTATAACATTCAAAGAAGAGATATTGATATCAATATGCACATGCATAATATCAATTATCTTGATGCTGCATATGAGATGCTTCCTGAAGATGTATATAATAATGAGAACTTCAATCAGGTAAGAATCTGGTACAAACGGGAAATCCGTCCACAGGATGAAGTTAAGTGCAGATATTTATATGAAGATAATATACATTATATAATAATGACAGTTGAAGGAAAAATTCATTCGGTGATTGCATTGTCTTAATGACAGTTTATCATATATCTTTTTTGCAGTTTTATAGAAAGAAGGAAATGAGAAAATGGAAAGTAATGAGTTAAAAAAGAAAAATATCCAAACAAACAGAGAAGAAATTGACTATGGTAGTGTCAACCTCAGAAAAGTTGCAGTAATAGGCTGTGGTTTTGTGGGTTCTGCATCAGCATTTGCACTTATGCAGAGCGGTATGTTTTCTGAGATGGTACTTATTGATGCAGACCATGATAAAGCAGAAGGTGAAGCTCTTGATATCAGTCATGGAACACCATTTGCCAGACCTATGAAAATATATGCAGGCGGTTATGACGATATTGTTGATGCGTCAATTATTGTTATAACAGCCGGGGCAAACCAGAAGCCTGGCGAGACAAGACTTGATCTTGTAAAGAAAAATATAGGAATATTTAAAACTATTATTCCTGAAATTAAGAAAAGAGACTGTAAGGGTATTCTTCTTATTGTGGCAAATCCTGTTGACATTCTCACATATACAGCGGTAAAACTCAGCGGATTTCCTGAAAACAGGGTAATCGGTTCAGGTACAGTGCTTGATACAGCCAGATTAAAAGAGGCATTGGGTTCACATCTTCAGGTGGACAGCCGAAGTGTTCATGCATTTATAATCGGTGAACATGGTGACAGCGAGATTGCCGCATGGAGCAGTGCAAATGTATCTGGTATTGATTTGAATGATTTCTGTGAAATGAGAGGTCACTATAATCATCACGAAGCTATGGAAAAGATTGCTAATGATGTTAAAAACAGTGCGTATGAAATTATTGCAAAAAAACATGCAACATATTATGGAATTGCAATGTCTGTAAAGCGTATATGTGAAGCGATTGTACGTGATGAGAAGTCAATAATGCCAATTTCAAGCATGATGCATGGTGAATATGGAATTGAGGATGTGGCACTTTCAATGCCGGCAATTGTAGGTAAGAATGGTGCACAGGGAAAAGTTCCAATTTCTCTCAACTATGATGAGATTACTAAATTACAGGAATCTGCTAAAGCTTTGAAAAAGGTTATTGAAGATAACAAACCTTTTGAATAAGTATAAAGCTGAATGGAGTTAAAATCTAATGAAAAGAATTTGGATGTATTTAAAAATGTATAAAAAAGAGTGTGTGCTTGCACCTCTTTTTAAAATGCTGGAAGCAACATTTGAATTGTTTGTTCCACTTGTAGTTTCAGCAATTATTGATGTAGGTATTGCAGGTGCAGACAAGGGATATATTGTAAAGATGTGTTTTGTGCTTGTTGCACTTGCAATAATAGGACTTACATCTTCCATTACAGCACAGTATTTTGCAGCGAAAGCAGCTGTAGGATGTTCTACACAGATGAGACATCATTTGTTTAAACATATACAGAGTCTTTCATTTACTGAGATGGATACAATCGGAACATCCACTCTTATAACAAGAATGACAAGTGATATTAATCAGGTGCAGAATGGTGTAAACCTCGTTTTAAGACTGTTTTTACGTTCGCCATTTATTGTATTTGGTGCGATGATTATGGCTTTTACGATAGATGTGAAGGCTGCACTTGTATTTGTAGGTGCAATTCCTATACTTGCGGTAATTGTATTCGGTATAATGCTTTCGACAAGGCCTTTATACAAGAAAGTTCAGGCTGGTCTTGATAAGATTCTTGGAATAACAAGAGAAAACCTTACTGGTGTGCGTGTAATAAGAGCATTTAATAAGGAAAATGAAGAAGTAGACAGATTCAAAAAGTCTAACGAAGAGCTCAATCATCTGCAGAAGTTTGTAGGCAAGATTGCAGGACTTATGAATCCTTTGACATATGCTGTTGTAAATATTTCTATAATCCTGCTTATATGGATTGGTGCTGTACGTGTTAATTCCGGCACACTTACACAGGGACAGGTAGTTGCTCTTTACAACTATATGTCACAGATTCTTGTAGAGCTTATTAAGCTTGCTAATCTTGTTATTAATATCACAAAGGCTCTTGCATGTGCAAACAGGATTGATGGCGTATTTGCAGTTAAATCAAGTATGGCAGATGGAAAACTTGATATATCTGAAACAGGGAAAAATACACAGGTTCCGGCTGTTGAATTTAAAAATGTATGTCTGAAATATGCCGGTGGTGGAGAGGAAGCTCTTACAGATATTAACTTTTCAGTTATGCCGGGAGAGACAGTCGGTGTTATTGGTGGTACCGGTTCTGGTAAGTCTTCACTTGTAAATATGATTGCTCGTTTTTATGATGCAACAGAGGGCGAAGTAAAGATTAATGGCAGAAATGTAAAAGAGTATAATATAGAGTCGCTTAGAAATCATGTTGCTGTTGTTATGCAGAAAGCACTTTTATTTAAAGGCTCAATTCGTGACAATATGAAATGGGGCAAAAAAGATGCGACAGATGATGAGATAATGGAAGCTCTTGATATTTCGCAGTCAAGGGAATTTGTTGAGAAAAAGGACGGAAAACTTGATGCGTTTATCGACCAGGGAGGAAAGAACCTTTCTGGTGGTCAGAGACAGCGTCTTACTATTGCCCGTGCAATGGTGAGAAAACCTGATATATTAATTCTTGATGACAGTGCATCGGCACTTGATTTTGCAACAGATGCTGCATTAAGAAAAGCAATACGCGGGATGAAGTCATCGCCGACACTTTTCATAGTATCTCAGAGAGCAGCTTCACTTATGCATGCAGATAAAATTATTGTTCTTGATGATGGCAAAGTTGCAGGAATTGGTACGCATGATGAACTTCTTGCAGGATGCGAAGTTTATCAGGAAATCTATTACTCACAGTTTAAAAAGGAGGCAATGTAATAATGAAAAAAGATTCACAAAAAACCTCCAGCCAGACAGTTAAAAAAGTAATAATAAGGATAAAAAAATACTGGGTATTTTTGATATTATCAATTATTATGGCGACAATAACAGTAGCATCGTCACTGTATGTGCCTATACTTGTCGGTAATGCAATTGATTATATTATTGGACCATCTAATGTTAATTTCAGGCTGATTGCACAGATTCTTGCTGAAATTGGTGTTGTTATAGGAATAACAGCACTTTCACAGTGGATTATGAATATATGTAATAATAAGATTACATATCATGTAACAAGAGATATAAGGGATGAAGCTATAGAAAAGATAGAACATCTGCCATTAAAATATATAGATGGACATTCATACGGTGAGATTGTCAGTCGTGTTATTGCCGATGTAGACCAGTTCGCTGATGGCTTATTAATGGGATTTACACAGTTTTTCTCAGGTGTTATGACAATACTTGGAACACTCGGATTTATGTTATCAATAAATGTTAAAATTACACTTGTTGTAGTTCTTATTACACCGGTTTCATTTTTTGTTGCCAGTTTTATTGCAAAGAGAACATATAAAATGTTCAAGCTTCAGTCAGAGACTCGTGGAGAGCAGACAGCTCTCATTGATGAAATGATTGGAGGTCAGAAAGTTGTAAGTGCTTATTGTCATGAAGAAGAGGCAGTAAGACAATTTGATGAAATCAATGACAGACTTCAGAAATATTCGCTTAACGCGATATTTTTCTCATCAATAACAAATCCTTCAACAAGATTTGTAAACAGCCTTGTATATGCCGGAGTTGCAGTTACAGGTGCTATATCAGCTATATATGGAAGACTTACTGTAGGACAGCTTTCATGTTTTTTAAGTTATGCGAACCAGTATACAAAACCTTTCAATGAAATTTCAGGCGTTGTAACGGAACTTCAGAATGCTATAGCATGTGCTTCGAGAGTATTTGAACTTATAGAGGAAGAGCCGGAAGCTGCAGAGAGCAGTAATGCGGTTAATCTTGAAAATGTTGACGGACGAGTTGATTTAAATGATGTAGAATTTTCATATGTCCCTGATAAAAAGCTTATTGAAGATTTTAATCTTCATGTAAAAAAAGGTCAGAAAATTGCCATTGTAGGACCTACAGGATGTGGTAAAACAACAATTATCAACCTGCTTATGAGATTCTATGATGTAAACAGCGGCTCAATAGATGTGTCGGGTGTTGATATAAGGGAGCTTACAAGACGTTCACTCAGGGCGGGCTATGGAATGGTTCTGCAGGATACGTGGCTTAAAAGTGGTACAATCCGTGAAAATATTATAATGGGTAGGCCTGATGCAACAGATGAAGAAATAATCGAAGCGGCAAAGGCAGCTCATTCACACGGATTCATAAAACGACTTCCAAATGGTTATGATACAGTAATAGGTGAAGATGGCGGCAGCCTTTCACAGGGACAGAAACAGCTTTTGTGTATAACAAGAGTTATGCTTTGTCATCCACCTATGCTTATTCTTGATGAGGCGACATCGTCTATTGATACGAGAACTGAAATCAAGATACAGAATGCATTTAATAAGCTTATGGAAGGAAGAACAAGTTTTATTGTTGCACACAGACTTTCTACAATCCAGTCAGCAGACGTGATTCTGGTAATGAAAGACGGTCATATTATTGAACAGGGTAATCATGAAGAATTACTTGCTAAGAATGGATTTTATAAGAAACTTTATGAAAGCCAGTTTGCACAATAGAGTAAGAAGGAGTGTGACATTCATGACAATGATTAATAAGGAAAAAGTCCTTAAAGGCGTTGGTAAAGCTGTGGATGCTGCCAATAATGCAGCAGATAAAGCGGCAGCATTTGCAAAGGAAAAAGAACTTGATAAAAAAGCAAAAAACATGGCTCATACACTTGAAGACGGAATAAAGTCAGCAGGCGAGTCGCTTGAAAATCTTTTTAAAAATTAAAAAAATCCTGCTCACCGGTGATTGGTGGGCAGGATTTTCTGATATATACCAGATTGATGTTGACTTATAGGATAAAATGCCTGCCTATGCAACATGCTTATTTATTTTCCTTCATAGCTTTTTTGAATTCAAATGCAAACAGGATTGCTGTGAAGCAGACAGCTATAAAATCTGCAACAGGTTCAGCCATGTATACCGCATTGGTCTGATTTGCCTTAAAAATTGCAGGCATAATATATATAAGCGGAATAAGCAGTATAAATTTTCGCATAACAGCAACAATAATTGAATCTTTTGCTTTGCCAAGAGCATTAAATGCCATCTGGCATGCAATCTGAATTCCGAACATAAACATTGAAGCCATGTATATTCTTAAAGCCTGTGATGTAAAACTTAAAAGTGCGTTATCAGATGTGAACATCATCGCAAACATCTGTGGGAACAGCATAACGATTGCCCATAAAACTATAGAATAGCTAAAACTTACCTTTAAGAGCAGCTGGAAAGTTTTACGTACACGGTCATTATTTTTGGCACCGTAATTATAACTCATAATAGGCTGAGCTCCCTGACCAAGTCCCTGAAGCGGAAGCATTGCGAACTGCATTACACTTGTAAGGATTGTCATGGCACCAACGGCAATATCTCCGCCGTATTTTAAGAGTGATGAATTAAAACATACTGATATAATACTTTCGCTTGCCTGCATGATAAAAAGTGAAGAACCAAGAGCAACGCAAGGAAGAATAATCTTTGCATGCAGTCTCAGATTTTCCGGCTTTATTTTAAGGAAAGTCTTTTTGCCAAATAAAAAGCTTAAAACCCATATACATGACAAAGTCTGTGAAATAATTGTTGCGAGTGCGGCACCACGGACACCCATATTCATTCCAAATATAAATACAGGGTCAAGAACTATATTTGCAACAGCACCAATTAAGACAGATAACATGCCGATTTTTGCAAATCCCTGTGCCGTTATAAATGCATTCATGCCAAGTGTAAGTTGTACAAATATAGTTCCGATGGCATAAATGTTCATATAATTGACAGCGTAGGAAATTGTATTTTCACTTGCACCAAATGCGAGCAGGAAAGTTTTATTTCCTATAAGTAGAATAATTGTAAGAATTATTGATATTATAATCTGAAGAGAAAAGCAGTTGCCGAGAATTTTCTGAGCGGCATCTGTGTCTTTCTTTCCCATGTAAATAGATGCACGAGGGGCACCACCATTTCCTACAAGTGCCGCAAATGACGATATTATCATAATAAGCGGCATACACACACCGACTCCGGTAAGGGCAAGAGCACCGACATCTTTTATGTGTCCGATATACATTCGGTCAACTATGTTATAAAGCATGTTGATAAGCTGGGCAGCAACAGTAGGAAGAGCAAGCTTTAATAAAAGTCTGCCTATAGGCTGTGTGCCGAGGAAATCTTTATTATCATCCATATTTTTTCTCCTTTTTATGAAAATGCAATTGTAGCGGACGTTCTAAAGTCTATTTTAAAAAGCAAAGTAACTGTACTATACACTTTTTACATAAAATTTACAAGTATTACCAAACTGACCATATAAAATAAATGTAGTTTGGCACTATAAATAATATCAGATATAGAGTAATCTTCGTGGAAAGGAATTCAGAAGATAATAATTCCTCAAAAAAATAGAAATAGAAAAGGGAGAATCATTATGGAAAAATCAAAGGATTATGTAAAGGTCCTTGCACAGGCAGCTTTATGTGCAGCATTATGTTATGTCGGAGCAACATTTATAAAGATTGATATTCCTGTTGGAACAGAAAAGACAATGTTCCACTTTGGTAATACTTTCTGTGTGCTTGCAGCTCTTCTTGTTGGCGGTCCATGGGGAGGGCTTGCTGGAGCAGTCGGAATGACAATCAGTGATTTGACAACATCATACGTTACAAGTGCACCTAAGACATTTGTTCTTAAACTTTGTATCGGTCTTATTGTAGGTCTTGTTGCACACAAAGGCTTTAAACTTTCAAAAGAACATTCAGCAAAATATGTAACTATGGCAACAATCGTATCAAGTGCGGCAGGAATGGTATTTAATATATTTGCAGATCCAATTGTTGGATATTTTTACAAGACATATATTCTTGGAGTTCCACAGGATTTATCTAAGGCACTTGCAAAAATCGGTGCGTTGACAACTTCTGTTAATGCAGTGATAGCTGTAATATTTGCATCAGTTATTTATCTTATTTTAAGACCTGTTCTTAAAAAGAGCGGTATGTTAAGAGAAATGTAATTTATATATAAGTTTATGTGAGACTGTAAAAGTCAATATGGGAATGCCGGTTCAGTTAAAAGTGACCGGCATTTTTTATGCCCGGAATGCAGCCGGAAAAGAGTGTTATTTTTATATCAGGTTTGTTAAAAATTTAATTAATAAATTTTTTGTGACAGATTGAAATAATTATGATAGAGTGTATAAGGTTAATTAATGTGCGTAAGGGTTACGCGGGAATGGAGTAAAAATTGAGCAGATTAACGATTATAACAAAAGACAAGGCTCAGGTTACAATGGAGTCTTTGTATCAGGATTTGGAGAGAAGGATAGTTGCCAGTCCTCCGGGATTATGTACTATTGACCTTACAAGGTCATTTATAAAAATGTGTCTTGCACAGTCATGTGGTAAATGTGTTCCGTGCAGGGTGGGTCTGAGACAGCTTGCAAGACTTTTTGATGATGTTCTTGATGGAAATGCAACAGATGAGACACTTGATGTTATAAGACTTACAGCAGAAGGAATCTATCTGTCTGCTGACTGTGCAATCGGATATGAAGCAGCTAAGCTTGTTTTAAAATGTATAGATGGATGCGAGGACGATTTCCGTTCCCACATCGAAAGAGGATTTTGTTCATGTAACAGCAGCCAGCCTGTTGCATGTGTTAAATCATGTCCTGCCGGAGTTGATATACCGGGATATATTGCACTTGTGCATGACAAAAGATATGCAGATGCAGTGCGTCTTATCAGAAGAGATAATCCGCTTCCTGTTACATGTGCATATATATGTGAACATCCATGTGAAAACAGATGTAAGAGAACACTTATAGATGCACCTGTTAATATTCGTGGATTAAAGAAAATGGCAGTTGATAATGCTGGCGTTGTTGATGTTCCTGAATGTGGTGAGCCGACAGGAAAGAAAGTTGCCATTATCGGTGGAGGTCCAGGTGGACTTAGTGCAGCTTATTATCTGTCACTTATGGGCCATAAGGTTACTATTTTTGAACAGAGAAAACAGCTTGGTGGTATGTTAAGATACGGAATTCCGAACTACAGACTTCCAAGAACAAAACTTGATGAGGATATTAATGCGATACTTTCTACAGGGATAGAGGTTAAGAAAAATATAAGTGTAGGAACAGATATTACTCTTGAAGACATTAATAAAGAATATGATGCAATTTATATTTCAATAGGTGCCCATGCCGATAAGAAAATCGGTATTGATGGTGAAGATGCAAAAATCGGCGTGACATCGGCAGTTGAGATGCTTCGTGCGATTGGTGATGATGAAATACCTGATTATACAGGAAAGAAAGTTGTAGTAATCGGCGGAGGTAATGTTGCAATGGACGTTGCACGTTCATCAGTAAGGCTTGGTGCAGAAAAAGTCAGCATTGTATACAGAAGACGTAAAGAAGATATGACTGCACTTGAAGAAGAGGTTGCAGGAGCAGAGGCAGAAGGATGCGATATTCTCGAACTTATGTCACCTGTGAGAATTGAAAAAGATAAAAATGACAAGGTTGTAGGTCTCTGGGTACAGCCGCAGATGATAAGTAAAATCAAGGGTGGAAGACCATCACCTAAGACAGCAGCAAAAGATGAGGTTCTTATACCTTGCGATTTGATTGTTGTGGCAATCGGACAGGGTATCGAGACAAGATATTTTGAGGAACATGGTGTTACAGTTAAGCGAGGAACTATTGAAGCACTTGCAACAAGCGAAATCAAAGAACATAAGGGTATATTTGCTGGAGGTGACTGTGTTACAGGTCCGGCGACAGTAATAAGAGCTATTGCAGCCGGTAAGGTAGCAGCAGCCAATATTGATGATTATCTTGGATTCCATCACGAAATTACATGTGATGTGGAAATTCCATATGCAGGTTATGAGGACAAGATTCCTTGTGGCAGGGTTGAGGTAGCAGTGCGTGATGCCGCAGACCGTAAGAAAGACTTTGAGCCTATTGAATATGGTTTCTCATGTGAGGAAGCATGTCAGGAGTCAGGAAGATGTTTAAGATGCGACCATTTTGGTTTTGGCTCATTTAGAGGAGGAAGAGAAGAACAATGGTAAATTTAACAATAAATGGTACAAAAGTATCAGTAAAAGAAGGAACCACTATTCTTGATGCGGCAAAGAGTATCGGTGAGACAATACCTACATTATGTTACCTTAAAGAGATAAATGAAATCGGTGCGTGCAGAGTGTGTGTTGTTGAGGTTGAAGGAACAGAACGCTGTGTTACTGCATGTAATAACTTTGTAGAAGAAGGAATGGTTGTATATACTAACTCACGTAAGGTTCGTACAACAAGAAAAACTAATGTAAAACTTATACTTTCACAGCATGATTATAAATGTGGTACATGTGTAAGAAGTGGTAATTGTACACTTCAGTCACTTGCAAATGAATTAAATATTTCAGAGATGCCATATGATTCTATTCTTGAAAAGGATAACTGGGATATGACATTTCCACTTATCCGTAATGCACAGAAATGTATAAAATGTATGAGATGTGTGCAGATTTGCGACAATATTCAGGAAATGCATATATGGGATGTAGTTAATACAGGTTCAAGAACAACTGTAAATGTGCGTGGCAACCAGAATATCAGGGAGACAGCATGTACACTTTGTGGACAGTGCGTGGTAAATTGTCCTGTAGGTGCATTAAGAGAACGTGATGACGTAGGCATGGTTCTTGATGCTGTTGAAGATGATGAAGTTATCACAGTTGTTCAGGTAGCACCTGCTGTAAGAACAGCATGGGGTGAAAGCTTCGGACTGTCAAAGGAATTTGCAACAGCAAAGAGACTTGTTGGTGGTTTGAGAAAAATAGGTTTTGATTACATATTTGATACGACATTTGCGGCAGATATGACAATTATGGAGGAGGGAAGCGAATTTCTTGAAAGACTTCCTGAAATAAAGGAGTCAGGGCTTCCGATGTTTACATCATGTTGTCCGGGCTGGGTAAAGTTTATCAAGAGCCAGTATCCTGATATGGCAGACAGACTTTCTTCAGCAAAATCACCTCAGCAGATGTTTGGTGCAATTACAAAGTCATATTATGCACAGAAGCTTGGAGTAGACCCTGAAAAGATTTTCTGCGTTTCGATCATGCCTTGTCTTGCAAAGAAAGATGAGTACACATGGGATGGTGCAAAAGATGTTGATGCTGTCCTTACAACAAGAGAAGTTGAGAGATTATTCAAGGCATTTTTCATTAAGACAGATGAACTTGAAGAAGATGAATTCGATAATCCGCTTGGCGAAAGCACAGGTGCAGGTGTTATCTTCGGTGCAACAGGTGGTGTTATGGAAGCAGCTTTAAGAAGTGCATATTATCTTGTGACGAAGAAAAATCCTGAACCGGATGCATTTAAGGCTGTAAGAGGACTTGATGGATGGAAAGAAGCTGAATTTGATCTTGATGGAACAGATATTAAAGTTGCTGTGGCAAGCGGACTTGGAAATACAAGACGCCTTATGAATGCAATCAAAAAAGGAGAAGTCCATTATGATTTTGTAGAAATTATGTCATGTCCGGGCGGATGTATCAATGGTGGAGGACAACCATTTAAAGATGATGCATCAATGGTAGAGGAAAGAAGAAATGTTCTCTATGGACTTGATAAGCATAATAATATCAGATTTTCACACGAAAATCCGTCAGTTATAAAGTGCTATGAAGAGTATTTTGAAAAGCCTTTATCGCATAAATCACATGAAATCCTGCATGTTAAACATGTGTAAAAAAATAACAGAATATAATTGACACTAATGGGCAGAATAATTATAATAGCCCTAGGAAGTTTATTTTATGAAGCAAAGGTGCTTGTATCTGTGGGTATAGGTGCCTTTGTTTCTTTTGTTATTAAGTGTTATGAAGAAATGAGGCAAAGATATGAATATTTTTGATATTATAGGGCCGGTAATGGTAGGTCCATCAAGCTCGCATACCGCAGGGGCTGTAAAAATCGGGTATATAGCTAGAAAACTTATGGGAGAGGAGATTGCAGAGGCAGAGATTCTTCTGTATGGTTCATTTCTTGCAACAGGAAAAGGACATGGAACAAATATGGCACTTGTGGCAGGACTTATGGGAATGAAACCTGATGATAACAGAATTCCTGACAGTCTGAATATTGCAAAGGAACGTGGCATGCAAGTGACGTTTGGCGTATCAGATTTAAAAGAAGCACATCCTAACACGGCACAGCTTCGACTTACGGGAGTTACAGGAAGAAAACTTGAAGTAGTAGGTGAATCTATAGGAGGTTCAAGAATCAATATTGCAAAAATTGATGGAATTGATACAAACTTTTCGGGAGATTATCCGACACTTGTTGTTCATAACATAGATCAGCCTGGACATGTAAGCGAAGTAACATCAATGCTTGCACATAAGTCAGTCAATATTGCAGCAATGCAGCTTTACCGTTCAAACAGGGGTGGAGAAGCTGTTATGGTTGTCGAGTGTGACCAGGAAGTACCACAGGAAGGCATAAAATGGCTTGAGAAAGCCGAGGGAGTAGTCAAGGTAACATACCTTAGTCTGGAGGATTAATATGATTAGTTATCATTCGATTGAAGATATAGTGGATTTATGCAATGAAAATAATATGTCATTCTGGCAGGTGATACTACGTGCAGATGCATCTGAGAGGATGGCTGCGGAGGATGCTTCATTTGCGACAATGCGTGATATGTACAGGGCAATGAAGAGAGCTGATGCCGAGTATGATAAGACACTGAAGTCACCGAGCGGTCTTTCAGGCGGCGATGGTGAAAAGATGAGAAAATATAATAAAGATGGAAAAAATCTTTGTGGTCCGTTTATGGGACTTGCTATGGAAAAAGCGATAAAAATGGGTGAATCTAATGCGTGTATGAAAAGGATAGTTGCAGCACCTACAGCAGGCTCATGCGGCGTAATACCGGCCGTTTTTCTTGCCTATGAGGAATGTTTTAATGTGCCTGAAGATAAAATGGTAAAAGCAATGTTTGTGTCGGCAGGGGTTGGAGCAGTCATAGCAGAAAATGCGAGCATAGCGGGAGCATCCGGTGGATGTCAGGCTGAAATCGGTTCTGCGAGTGCAATGGCAGCGGCAGGACTTGCATATCTTGAGGGAGGCGATGCAGAGTGTATTTCACATGCGATGGCATTTGCATTAAAAAACATGCTTGGTCTGACATGTGATCCTGTCTGCGGTCTTGTTGAAGTTCCGTGTATTAAGAGAAACTCCGCCGGTGCTGTAAATGCCATTTCTTCGGCACAGATGGCAATGGCAGGAATAAGAAGTGCAATTACTCCTGACGAGGTTATAGACAGTATGAGACGGATAGGAAATGAACTTCCGGCATGCCTTAAAGAGACGGGCGAGGGCGGACTTGCAGTTACACCTTCAGCACTTAAAATAAAAGAAAGATTAAATTAGAGCAGTTTAATATTATTGCTTAATCTCCTTAAAAAAGTTATAATTTAATAAATATTATGTCGTGATTGTAAAAATGTATATGATACAAAGCATTTTGGCAGTGACTGCATTTTGAACCTGAATAATATGGAGATTAAAGATGACAAGAAAAGAAATAAATGAAATAAAATCACAGTATACACTTGAAGACTGTGCAATTGCAAGAATGAGCGGATGTTATGTTGACGGAGAAAAAAATAAAGTTACAAAAATTAACGAAATATTTTTGAATCTTCCCGAAGAAGAAAAGCATAAGTATTTTGATATTTTCAAGAAAACACTGTCAGGAACACCGGGCAAGAATCTCTTGGATATGCAGTTTACAATGGATTCATACGCTGATGGGGGAATAAGGGATGCACTTTATAAGGTGCGTGACAGTGAATTAAAAGATGAATCTGTGCTTGATGAATTTTATGACAAGGTAATACAGAATTATTATTATCCGGGTAACTATCTTATACTTTTAATACATCAGGTATATGATATTCCGGGAAAAACAAGTGACGGAATTGATATGGAAGATGCATCGGATGAAGTATATAATTATATACTTTGCAGCATCTGTCCGGTAACACTTTCAAAGCCTGGACTTGGATATGTTGAAGAAAGCCATGAATTTCATAATCAGGAGCAGTTCCATATGGTCGATGTACCTGATATTGGCTTTCTTTTTCCTGCGTTTAATGACAGAAGCGAGGATGGGGATAAACTTTTATTTTATACAAAAAATGCTAACGATTTTCCGCAGATGTTTTTGGAGACAGTTTTAGGTTGTGAAATTCCGCTTCCTGCCGGAGACCAGAAAGAGACATTCCAGACACTTGTGACAGAGACACTGGGAGAAGACTGCGATTATGAGACTGTTAAAAATATTCATGAAAATCTCAATGAAATGATAGCAGAAAATAAAGGAAATCCTGAGCCGGCTGTGCTTGATAAGACAAGTGCGAGACAGCTTCTTGAAAAGAGCGGTGTAAGTGATGAAAAGCTTGAAACTTTTGAAGAACACTTTGAACAGACAGCTGGAGAAAACGGAAAGCTTCTTGCAGCAAATGTTGCCGAGACACGTAAATTTGAAGTAAAAACACCTGATGTTGTAATTAAAGTTAATCCTGAGAGAACAGATTTAGTGGAAACAATGATGATTGAAGGCCGTCAATGCCTTGTAATACAGATTGATGAACATCTTGAAGTCAATGGAATTACTGTTAATCCTAATACAGGCGAAGTTATAATGAATGATACATACTAATCCGTGGAACAATAAAAGTGATTATGCAATATAATCTGTTTGGAAAAGGAGAGCAGTTATGGAAAGTGTGACAGAAAAGTTTTTAAGATATGTAAAAGTTGATACACAGTCTGATGAGTTATCAGAGACATTTCCAAGTACAAAAAAACAGTTCAATCTGGCGGGAATGCTTGTAGAAGAACTCAAAAATATGGGAGTATCTGATGTTTATTTTGATGAAAAATATTGTTATGTATATGCAAAAATACCCGCAAATACAGAGAAAACAAATTATACAGGCAATGCAGACAGTACATGCGTACCAGAAACCACAGGTATAGGATTTATTTCTCATATGGATACTTCTCCTGAGGTGAGCGGTGAAGGCGTTAATCCAAAGATTGTAAAAAATTATGATGGCAAAGATATTTTCTTAGGTGAAGAAAATGACAGAAAATATGTACTTTCGCCGGCAGTTTTTCCGGAATTAAAAGATTATATTGGAAAAGATTTGGTTACAACTGATGGTAAAACACTTCTTGGAGCAGATGATAAAGCAGGCGTTGCAGAGATTATGGCAATGGCGGAATATTTTCTTGATAATCCGCAGATTAAGCACCCTGACATATATATAGCATTTACACCTGATGAGGAAGTCGGCGGAGGAATGGACCACTTTGACGTTAAGCGTTTCGGTGCAAAATATGCTTATACAGTAGACGGAGGCGGAATTGGTGAACTCGAATATGAAAATTTTAATGCTGCATCGGCTGTAATTGAACTTACTGGACAGAGTGTGCATCCGGGTGAGGCAAAAGACAAGATGGTCAACGCATCACGTCTTGCAATAGAATTTGATGCACAGATTCCTGAAAATGAAAGACCGGAATATACAAGCGGTTATGAGGGATTTTATCATCTTACTGATATGCAGGGGAGCGTTGAACATGCAGTTTTAAAATATATTCTGCGTGACCATGACAGGGATTTATTTGAAAAGAAAAAAGATATTATAAAAAAAGCAACAGAGTCAATCAATATGGAATATGGTGAAGGTACAGCGTCATATGTGATAAAAGACCAATATTATAATATGAAAGAAAAGCTTGAGGATGCAATGTTTCTTATTGAAGATGCAAAGAATGCAATGGAAGAGCTTGGAATTGTGCCAAAAATCAATCCAATAAGAGGCGGTACTGATGGTGCAAGACTTTCATACATGGGAGTGCCTTGCCCGAATATATGCACGGGTGGACACAACTATCATGGAAGGTATGAGTATTGTTGTATACAATCAATGGAAAAAATAACGGAATTATTAATAAAGCTTGCAAAAAGAGGAGAATAGGTATGGTAAAGATTATATCGGACAGCACATGTGATTTATCAAAAGAAATTGTTGACAGATACAATATTGATATTGTGCCGCTGCATGTCTTAATGGGTGATAATGAATATGAAGACGGAGTTAATATTACGCCGGATGAGATTTTTGCATGGTCTGATGCCAACAAGACAACACCAAAAACTTCTGCACCATCAATGGAAAGTGTTATTGAAACTTTTAAACCATGTATTGAAAAAGGATATGATATAGTTGCATTTGCAATATCAGAAGATATGTCAACTTCGGCAAATGTTATGAGACTTGCAGCACAGGAGCTTAATGCAGAGGATAAAATAAAAGTAATTGATTCAGCAAATCTTTCAACAGGAATAGGACATCAGGTTGTGGAAGCAGCAATTATGGCACAGCATGGAATGAATGCAGATGAGATTGTATCATATATAGAACAGATAAAACCGAAAGTAAGAGCAAGCTTTGTGGTTGATACTCTTGTATATCTCTACAGGGGTGGAAGGTGTAGCGGACTTGCAGCAATGGCAGGTGGTGTGTTGAAGCTTCATCCGAGAATCGGAGTAGCACAAGGAAAGATGAGTCCCGGAAAAAAATACCGCGGAAAAATCAGCAAAGTTGTTATGGATTATGTAAAAGATATGGAAGCAGATTTAATGGCAGCCAAAAAAGACAGAGTATTTATTACACATTCAGGGTGTGATAAAGAAATCGTTGACAATGTGAAAGAGTATCTTAAAAGTCTTAACAGGTTTGATGAGATTATTGAAACGTGTGCAGGTGGTGTTATTTCATCACACTGTGGACCGGGAACGCTTGGAGTTTTATTTATAGACGGAAAAAACTAATGTTTTTTGTGACATAAAATGTAAAAATATTTTACATGAATTTTACATAAATATGATAGTGGATTTTACATTCATTTAATAAAATGATTACAGTACGATTAAAAGAATGTACTACCGCAAATATCAGGAAAGGCGGAATGATTATGTTGAGAGTAGGAATGCTTACCAGCGGAGGGGATTGCCAGGCACTTAATGCGGCTATGAGAGGCGTTGCAAAGAGCCTTTTTAACCAGTGCAGTGAAGTTGAGATATATGGATTTACGGATGGTTATAAAGGTCTTATTTATGGTGAATACAGGTTGTTAAAAAATGATGATTTTTCAGGAATTTTAAACATTGGCGGAACAATCCTTGGAAGTTCAAGAATGCCTTTTAAATATATCGGTGTTCCGCTTGAGGATGGTTCTGATAAAATAGAGAGAATGATTGATACATATAAAAAATTGAATCTTGACTGTCTGGTTGTTCTTGGTGGCAATGGTTCACACAAGACTGCTAATCTTTTAAGAGAAAAAGGACTGAATGTTCTTACTCTTCCAAAGACAATTGATAATGATCTTGCTGAGACTGAGATAAGCTTTGGATTCCAGTCAGCTGTCGATATAGCAACAAATGCGATTGATTGTATACATACAACAGCAGCATCACACAGCAGAGTTTTTATTGTTGAACTTATGGGGCACAAAACAGGCTGGCTTACACTTCATGCAGGTATAGCCGGCGGTGCAGACATAATTCTTATTCCTGAGATACCTTATTCAATTGAGGCAATATCACAGGCAATTGCAAAACGTACTGCAAGCGGTAAGAGATTTACGATTATTGCAGCCGCAGAAGGAGCAATATCTAAAGAAGAAGCTGCAATGAGCAAGAAAGAGTTAAAGTTGTTAAGAAAACAGGAAAATTATGCAAGTACAGCATACAGAATAGGTGCTGCTATTGAAGAAAAGACAGGTCAGGAAGTAAGAGTTACGGTTCCGGGTCATGTACAGAGAGGCGGACAGCCGGTTGCATATGACCGTGTTCTTGCAACAAGACTTGGTGTCAGGGCAGCAGAACTTATTTTAAATCATGAATATGGTTATATGGTAGGTGTAAAGGATAATAAAATAGTAAAAATATCACTTTGCGATGTCGCCGGAAAGACCAAAATGGTTGACCCCGGCAATGAGTTAATAACACAGGCAAGACAGCTGGGAATATGTCTTGGGGAATGATAAATATTGAGATAGGGAGTATTAAGATATGGGTGGTAATATAGCGAAAAATAAAAAAGAGGAGATTCCAAAGTACAGGGAGAAGACACCTTGCTATGAAAATCGTGAACTTTCATGGCTCAAATTTAATGAGCGTGTTCTCGATGAAGCGAGTGATAAGGATGTCCCGCTCTGTGAAAGATTATCATTTGCATCTATTTTCCAGAGTAACCTGGACGAATTTTTTATGGTGCGTGTAGGTTCATTACATGACCAGATGCTTTTTTCAGAGACAAAACGTGAGAGTAAGACAAATATGACAGCTGGGGAGCAGCTCAGTCATATTTTTAAGGCAGCAAGAGACCTGACAAGAAAAAAAGATCATACGTATCGTCATCTTATGGATGAATTAAAAGAGTATGGCGTTGAACTTTTAAATTTTAGTGACATTGAATATGAGGATGCCGTTTATCTTGAAAATTATTTCAAAGAGCAGATTATGCCTATATTATCACCGCAGGTTGTCGGAAAAAAACAGCCGTTCCCGTTTATTAAGAATAAGGAAATATATGCGGTGGCTCTTCTTGGTTCAAAAAGTAACGAAAAAGTGGGGCTTGTTCCATGCAGTAACGGAATTTTAAAAAGACTTATTTCAATTCCGTCTGAAAGGAATAAATATATGCTTGTAGAAGAGCTTATTCTTCATTTTATGCCGATAATATTTGAAAAATATCAGATTAAGAGCAAGTCTTTAATAAGAATAATAAGGAATGCAGATATTGATGTTGATGAAGCTGTTGATGATGAAGATACAGATTACCGTGATATGATGGAGAAGCTTATCCGCCAGAGAAAAAAGCTTTGTCCTGTAAAAATGGAATATTCGCGTGTACTTGATGAGAAAATCATACATAATCTTTGTAAAGAGCTTAATCTTAATCATGAGCAGATATATTATTCAGAATCTCCGCTTGAATTGTCATTTGTGTTTGGACTTCAGGATGCATTGAGAAATAATAAGAATCTTTTTTATGAGAGACATATTCAGAAGAATCCATCATGGTATGTATCAGGTAAGCCGGTTATTTCGCAGGTTGAAGAGGCAGACAGATTTATAAGTTATCCATATGAGTCAATGCAGCCATTTATAAGGATGTTACAGGAAGCCGGAGAAGACGAAAAAGTTGTTTCAATAAAGATGACACTTTATCGTGTTGCGAAAAATTCACAGATTGTAGAATCTCTTATAAGTGCTGCAGAAAACGGTAAGGAAGTTGTTGTTCTTGTTGAATTGAGAGCAAGATTTGATGAAGAAAATAATATTGAATGGTCGAGAAGACTTGAAGATGCAGGCTGTAGAATTATCTATGGACTGGATTATACAAAAGTACATTCTAAACTCTGTCTTATAACATACCGCGAAGAAGGACAGATAAAATATGTAACACAGATTGGAACAGGTAATTATAACGAAAAGACATCAAAGCTATATACGGATCTTTCGATTATTACAGCAAATAAACAGATAGGAATGGAAGCTGCATATGTATTTACAAAGCTCTGCATGGGAGAGTTTGTTGATGAAACTAATTATCTTTTAGTTGCACCAAAATGCATGAAGAGCAAAATCCTTAATTATATGGATAAAGAGATTGAAATTGCCAGAAACGGCGGCAAAGCATATGTGGGAGCAAAGATTAATTCATTGACAGATAAAGAGATTATTGATAAATTAATCGAGTGTTCAAAAGCAGGCGTAAGAGTTGAAATGATAGTAAGAGGTATATGTTGTCTTATTCCGGGTGTTAAAGGACATACAGAGAATATTTCAGTTATAAGTATAGTAGGAAGGTATCTGGAACATTCAAGAGTATATATATTCGGAACACCTGACAGGGATAATATTTACATTTCGTCAGCTGATTTTATGACAAGAAATATGGAGAGACGTGTTGAAATAGCGGCTCCTATCTATGATGACAGCATAAAAACCAGAATAAGAAATATGTTCCATATTATGGAATGTGACACGGTAAAAGCACGCCAGCTCTGTTCTGACGGCAATTATGTCCACAGAACTATTGCGGATATTAAAGATTTTACTGATGAAGAATGGGAACAGGCATCAGAAGGCTTACGCATTAATTCTCAGGAATATTTTGCGGCACGTTAAAATTAATTAAATAATAAAAGAGACATTGTATGTCAAAGAAATGAGGATTTATGTTAATTGAAATTTTAAAGGCAGTTCTTTTCGGAATTGTTGAAGGTATAACAGAGTGGCTTCCTATAAGCAGCACAGGTCATATGATTCTTGTGGACCAGTTTGTTCACCTTAATGTTTCGGCTGATTTTTATAAAATGTTTGAAGTTGTAATTCAGCTTGGTGCTATTATGGCGGTTGTTGTTCTTTTCTGGAATAAGCTGTGGCCATTTCATATGAAAAATGAGAAACCGGCATGGAAAGATGGTGCACTTAGTATGTGGCTCAAAATTATTGTTGCAGTAATTCCGGCGGCAATAATAGGTGTGCTTTTTGATGACAAGATTGATGAACTTTTTTATCATCCCGTACCGGTTGCAATTGCACTTATAGTTGTAGGTGTTTTATTTATAGTTGTTGAAACAATAATGAAAGGCAAAAAGCCTTCAATAAGAAATATCGGACAGATTACTTACAAAGCCGCTGTGATAATTGGTTTATTTCAGGTTCTTGCAGCAGTATTTCCGGGAACATCTCGTTCAGGTGCAACAATCATTGGTGCATTACTTATCGGTGTTTCCAGGGCAACAGCAGCAGAATTTACTTTTTTCCTTGCTGTACCTGTAATGTTCGGTGCCAGTCTTCTTAAAGTAATTAAATATATTGCAGCAGGCGTTGCAATGACTGGAAGCGAGCTTGTTATTCTGGTTATCGGTACACTGGTTGCATTTATTGTTTCGGTATTTGTAATTAAGTTTCTTATGTCATATATCAAGAAGCATGATTTCAAAGTATTTGGCTGGTACAGAATTGTACTTGGCATACTTGTACTTTTAATACTCAGATAAATTTGGAACTTAATAGTTTTAACATATTTTATAAAGGAATGGCTTTGTATGACACTGGCAAATGAAAAACACGGAAGTCTTTATATTATGAGGCACGGAAAGACAGATTGGAATGAAAAACATAAAATACAGGGGCGGACAGATATACCATTGAATGATGAAGGACGTAAAATGGCAGCTGCGGCGGCAGAAGAATATAAAGATATACACTTTGATATATGTTTCTGCTCTCCTCTGATACGTGCAAAAGAGACGGCACAGATATTTCTTTCCGCCAGAAATATTCCGATTATCTATGATGACAGAATTATGGAAATGTGTTTTGGAACATATGAAGGAATAGAAAATTCATTTGAAATACCGGATTGTCCTATAAATGTATTATTTAAAGACCCGGTAAATTATATTCCGGTTGAAAATGGAGAAAGTTTTGAGCAGTTGTTTGCAAGAACAGGCGAATTTCTGGAGCAGGCTGTAAGACCGCAGCTTGAAGATGGCAAAGATGTGCTTATAGTAGGCCATGGTGCCATGAATTCAAGCATAGTATGCCAGATTAAGAATGAACCGCTTGAAAATTTCTGGAAAGCCGGAATTAAGAATTGTAAGTTGATGAAGCTTATATAAGGCGACCGGTATATTAATTACAGGAGTAAAATTAACATGAAGATATATCTTGCGGGCGACTCGATAGTCCAGAATTACGAAAAAGAAGAATTTATTGCAGGCTGGGGACAGTTTCTGCCATTTTTTATAAAAGATGGTGTTGAAGTTGTAAACGATGCAAAAGGTGGCAGAAGTTCAAGGCTTTTTATTAACGAGGGCAGATTTGATAATATTGAAAAAAATATCAGTGCAGGTGATTATTTGTTAATAGAGTTCTGTCACAATGATGATGCAAGTAAAGAATATAAGACAATGTTTAACAGGCTGACACCACTCGGAGAGCCTGACAGTGACGGACGATTTCCTATTATACCGGGTGAGGCCATGCCCAAGGATTATATACCGCCTGAATATATTGATGCATTAAGAAAAGATGAAAATGTTAAGGATAAGCAGGCTGTTTTAGATAGTGTATACAAAATTCTTGAAAGCTATCCGCATGATACATATTATCCATATTCAGCAGACGGTTCAAAGGGAACGTATCTTTGGTTTTTAAAACAATTTGTCGATATGGCAAGAGAAAAAGGTGCAGTTCCTGTATTTGTGACAGCTCCTGCAAGAACAGTATATGATGCAAATGGCAATATAAAAGACGGAGCAGGGCTTCATGGCGGCAATAATTTTGCGTATATAAGAGCAATGAAGCAGTTAGGAGAAGAGGCAAAAGTTCCGGTGATTGATTTATTTGCATATTCATGCGGGCTTTATAAACAAATCGGAAGAGAAAAAATTCACTGGATAACTTCTATAAAAAAGGGTTGTAATAAAGGTATATGGCCTGACGATTTTAACAGTGAAATGCAGAAGAAAGAAACAGTATCAGAAGATACTCATTTTAATAAATATGGAGCAATGCTTATAACACAGGGGCTTGTAAAGCTTATAAAAGAATCAGACAGCAGTCAGCTTGACGGCTTAAAAGGCATGCTTAAAAATCCAGATGGGATTGATATAGAAAAATATGTGAAAAAGCCGCTTGTATTTGAGGAGTTTTAGTGATATTATTCGGGTTAGAATATACTAACCGGATATATGATACTTTGTCCGTAGAAATGAGGAAAATATGGGTACTATTATTATAATAGCAGTTTTAATTGTTATTGTTGCTGCAGCAGTGATTTCGTCAAAGAAACATTTCAAGGGTGAAGGTGGATGCTGTGGCGGCGGTTCGGACAGTGTACCATCGCAGGATAAGAAGCTTATTGAGCCAAAGATAGGCGAAAAGCATGTTTATATTGAGGGAATGCATTGCAACAATTGTAAGAACAGTATAGAGAACGCGATAAATAAATATGATGGTGTTGCATGTCATGTCTTCCTTAAAAAGAAAATGGCAGTTGTTGAGTACAGCACTGAAATTTCAGATGACAAAATCAGAAATGCAATAGAATTTCTTGATTTTAAAGTTACAAAGATAGAAACAGTAAATGATTAATACTAACAAATGAAAATGTTCCCCTTTTTTATATCGGTTATATATGATACAATTATTTTAAGGTTTTAATATGAAATATGAGGAGACCGTATATGATGGTATGTAGAAATTGTGGGGCTGAAATTGATGATAAAGCCACATCATGTCCATATTGTAATGCTATGCAGTATGATGCTTCAGAAGCTGAATATATGAATAATCTTTATAAGATGAATTCGCAGATGGATAATCTGGATGATGAGGCTAATAAATATGTTTTTTCAAGTGTATTAAAGAGTGCCGCAATCATAATTATATGTATTGCGGCAGCTGTTTTAATTGGGATTTTTTGGGGATTTATGAGGTACCGGGCTGATAATAATTCTTCGGCAGAGCGAAAAAAGATTCACCAGTCAATTGAGTGGTATAACAATAATGTTTCTAAGCTGGATGAAGCTTATGCAAAAGCTGATTACAATACTGTAAGTGAATTGGTAGATGGTTATAAGGGGAACAGCAGTGTTATCCGGAAATGGAATCATTATTCGTTTATAACATTGTATGGCAGTTACTACAGGGGTGTGAATGATATATATAATAAAAATGATATGCTGAGCGAATATGAATTTGATTCTGGTTTCAGAAGGTCGCTGGATTTGGTTTATTTTTCAAAAAATATTAAATCAGACTATATGGGCAGATATTATCTTGCATGCAGTGACGATGAAAAAAAGATTGTAGACGGATGGGTCGAATCGGCATATGATTTTCTGGAAAATAAAGCAGGAATTACACAGGAAGAAATAGACTCCTTTATGATATCACTTTACCCTGATGGTTATTATGATTACAAAGCAGGAAAAGATTACGAAGATAAATATTATAAAAATTATCAGGAGCGTTAAGGTATATGAAATGTAGTAAATGTGGGGCACCGATACAATTAAACCAGAAATATTGTCCAAATTGTGGTTCGCTTAATGAGGAAAATGCCAAACATGTCTCAGACATGGAAAATTATGACAGTAAGTTTAATAAAACAAGAAAACAGGTAGTAAGCAATAGCAAGTGGTTTGTAAAATATATGGCACCGATTACTGCCATGGTTATAGCTATAATAGCGATAGCGGCCGCTATAGTCTGGAATCAGGCACTTGGCGGATATGACCTGGCTCATGCCATTAACAGAAAAGAAAATAAAAAAAATAACAAAATGATACAGTTACAGCTTAATAAGATGCTCGATGATGAAAATTATACGGGACTTTATCTTTTAGACAGAGATGCCGAGCGTACTCTTGACAGCAGTGAGAGATATGGCTGGTCAGATTTTTATAATATGGCATATTATTACAGGGATTTGAGAGTAAGCATCTGTTCGTTGTATGACCCGGGACAGGAAAATTCGTATTATACAGAGACTGCACTGTCAAATGCGTCAAGGGCAATAAGAAATGCAGAAGACATAATAAATAACACCAGCAGATACAGAAACAGGGCTGAAGAGTCAGTTCCATATATTGATGACATAACAGATAAGATATATATGTTTTTAAAAGCATACTGTAATTTTACGGATGATGATATAACAGGTTTGCCAGAAAAATCACAGACAGATATTATAACGCTTCTTTCAAGGAGGATGTTTGATGATGAACAAAAAAATTAAAAAAAGCAAAAGACCGCTTCAGGTAAAATTAATGATTGCCGTTACGGTTATAGCAGTTCTTGTTATTATTCCACTCACATCAAATATCATGGAGGATGTGTTCAGAATTACCGGACGGCAGAAAGGTTATAGCGAAGAAACACTTTTCCAGTGCTTTATAGATAATGAATACGGAATGTTGACTGACAAGATAGAGTACAACAAGGGTGTGGGAAGAAAAATAACTAAAGAAGAAGAAAATTATTATGCATTTTCGGATTGTTATAATGCTGCAGTTGACTATAAAATGTACATAAAAAATAATGAAATGACAAAGGCAGAAGAAATGCTTGATAAATTCAAGAAAAATGAGGAAAAAATAACAGGAAGGATTTTTATTGATGCACTTGTTTCAATAAAAGAAGTGTATGGAATTAATTAAAGGAGAAGATAATGGAAAACAGAGTTATTAATGCGGCAATTTTGGGAGCAGGAACAGTCGGAGGCGGTGTATACAAACTCGCACAGGCAATGGAGGAAGACATTTTTCACAAGACAGGTGCCAGACTTGTCATTAAAAAGATGCTTGTAAGAAATGTAAATAAAGAGCGTAAGGGAATACCGTCAGAGATTCTTACGGATGACTGGAATTCAATAATAAATGATCCTGAAATAGATATTATAGTTGAACTTATGGGTGGAATTACACCGGCAAAAAAATATGTTATCGAAGCATTAAATGCCGGAAAGCAGGTAGTTACAGCTAATAAGGATTTACTTGCTGAATATGGGGAAGAGGTTATGTCTGCGGCTGAAAAATCAGGTAATGACCTTCAGTTTGAAGCGGCTGTAGCAGGTGCAATTCCGATTATTCGCCCATTAAAACAGAGCATGGCGGGCAATCATATAACTGAAGTTATGGGAATTGTCAACGGAACGACTAATTATATTCTTACGAAGATGACAGAAAAAGGAATGGATTATGCAGATGCACTTGCAGAAGCCACAGAACTTGGCTATGCAGAGGCAGACCCAACGGCTGATGTAGAAGGTTATGATGCCGGAAGAAAGATTGCAATCATGGCATCAATAGCATTTAATTCAAGAGTGACATTTTCACAGGTGTATACAGAGGGAATCACAAAAATTTCCGCTGATGATATAAGATATGCAAAAGAATTCGGATATGTAATCAAACTTCTGGGTGTTGCAAGAAATGTAGACGGTCAGATAGAGGTGAAAGTTCATCCTATGCTTATAGATGAAAATCATCCTCTTGCAACAGTTAAAGATGCATTTAATGCCGTATTTGTACATGGTGATGCGATGGACGATGCTATGTTTATGGGACGCGGAGCCGGCGAGATGCCAACAGCAAGTGCTGTTATGGGTGACATAATCGATGTTATGAGAGATATTGTATGTGATTGCTGCGGAAGAATCGGATGCAGCTGTTATAAAAAGTTATACGTTAAGAAAATTGAGGAGACAAAGAGTAAGTTCTTTTTAAGAATTAAAGCTAAGGATAAAACGGGTGTTCTTGCCAACATTGCGAGCGTACTTGGCAACAATGATGTAAGTATAGCACAGGTTGTGCAGAAGAGAAGAAACAGCGGTGTTGCAGAACTTGTAATTATAACCGATGAAGTTGAAGAAAAGAATTTTAATGATGCAATGGCAATATTTGAAGGAATGTCTGTCATATCAGAAATTGCAGGTGTAATCAGGGTTCATTAATTCATATAGATTCCTGTCGCTTTTTCATAATTTACGTGTATTTTACAAAAACATGATAGTAGATTTTACATTCCATTGTTAGTATATGCACAGTCATATATAATGGAATGGAGATTTATTATGAGAAACAGATTTGACAGGGAACTTGTAAGACTTAATAATGAGCTTATTGAGATGGGCAGCATGATTGAAAAGTCAATTGAGACAGCAGTCAAAGCAATGGTAAATCAGGATGTTGAACTTGCAAACCGGGTTATTGAGTCTGATGATGAAATTGACCAGCAGGAAAGACAGATTGAGGATTTGTGTCTGAAACTCCTTTTACAGCAGCAGCCTGTTGCAAAAGATTTACGGCTTATATCGTCTGCATTAAAGATGGTTACTGATATGGAGAGAATAGGTGACCATGCGACAGATATTTCTGAGATAACAATTGCACTTGCAGATAAATCATATATTAAAAAGCTTGAACACATACAGCAGATGGCAAAAGAGACAATGATTATGCTTGTAAAGAGCATTGAAGCATTTGTAAATAAAGATATCGAAGAGGCAGACTCTGTAATTAAAAGAGATGATGTTGTGGATGACCTGTTTTCAAAAGTAAAAACAGAGCTTGTACAGATGATTCATGAAAATGTCGATGTTGGGGAGCAGGCAACAGATTTGCTGATGGTTGCAAAATATCTTGAAAGGATAGGAGACCATGCAACCAATATTTCTGAATGGGTAATATTTTCAATAACCGGAACTCATCCCGGAGAAAAAGGAAAGTAAAATCCATATGAAATTTTACATAGATTTTACATAAATTTGATATGGATTTCAGATGGCTGAATTATACTCCAAAATGTAAAAAATAAGTAAAGCATTTAAGGTGATTTTCACCTGTATGGAGGAAACATATGAGTATTTTTAATGCAATAGCATTGATTGGCGGTCTGGCACTTTTCCTGTATGGAATGAATCTGCTTGGTGAGGGACTTTCTAAGACATCGGGAGGAAAGCTCGAGTCAATTCTTGAAAAGCTTACTTCAAATCCGATTAAGGGTGTGCTTCTCGGAGCCGGAGTTACTGCCGTTATCCAGTCATCATCTGCAACAACAGTTATGGTTGTTGGTTTTGTTAATTCCGGAATAATGAAGCTGCATCAGGCAGTCGGAATTATTATGGGTGCCAATATTGGTACAACAGCTACATCATGGCTGTTAAGTCTTACAGGAATACAAGGGGACAGTTTTTTTATAAACATGTTGAAACCAATGTCATTTTCTCCGATTCTTGCAATTATCGGTGTTATTATGATTATGTTCTGTAAAAAAGAAAAAAAGCATGACATCGGAAAAATACTTGTAGGTTTTGCAATTCTTATGTATGGAATGGAAGCAATGAGTTCGGCTGTAAAACCGCTCGCAGATGTGCCGGAATTTACACATATACTTACCATGTTTTCAAATCCAGTGCTTGGTATGCTTGCGGGACTTGTACTTACAGCAATAATCCAGAGCTCATCGGCTTCTGTCGGTATTCTTCAGGCTTTGTGTGCAACAGGAAGCGTTACATTTGCAACAGCACTTCCTATTATTATGGGTCAGAATATCGGTACATGTGTCACAGCGATGATTTCAGCTATCGGAGCTAAGAAAAATGCAAAGAGGGCAGCACTTGTTCATCTTTATTTCAATATAATTGGTACACTTGTTTTTATGTGTCTGTTTTATCTTATTAATGCATTTATACATTTTGAATTTTTGTCACAGGGAGCTACACCTGTAGGAATTGCAACGATTCACAGTGTATTTAATATATTTGCAACAATAATTCTTTTACCGTTTGGCAAGGGACTTGAGAAACTTGCATGTCTTTCGGTCAGGGATGATAAGGAAAGAGAAGAAACAATTGATGCCAACATGGATTTTGACCTTCTTGATGAGCGTTTTCTTGATAAGACAAGCCTTGCGATGGAACATTGCAGAATGGTAACTAATAATATGGCTGATTTGTCAAGAGAAGCATTGTTTAAATCACTAGATTTGTTTTCAGATTTTAGTGAAGAAAAAGCCGGTGATGTCTGTGATATAGAAGAACGTGTTGATAAATATGAAGATGTACTTGGGACATATCTTATGAAATTAAGCAGCCGTGATTTGACAGAGCAGGATTCAGAGACGCTTAACATGCTTCTGCATTGCATAGGAAATTTTGAGAGAATATCAGATCATGCATGCAATCTTGTAAATGCAGCAAGGGAAATGTTTGATAAAAACATGCATTTTTCAGAAAAAGCGGCACTTGAACTAAGAATTTTTACAGAGGCAGTAAGAGATATTGTAAATATAGCTTTTGATGCTTTTAAGGCAGAAGATATCAATGAAGCGACAAAAGTTGAGCCGCTTGAAGAAGTTATAGATGATTTGAATATGGAATTAAAAGCACGTCACATACGAAGGCTCAGAGAAGGCAAATGTACAATTGAACTTGGTTTTGTACATTCGGACATAATTACTAATTATGAAAGAATAGCAGACCATTGCTCTAATATCGGTGTATGCATAATTGAGATAAAGCAGGAAGGTTTTGAGACACATGAGTATCTTGGAATCATGAAACGTGAAGATAATGAGCAATTCAGAAAACAGTATGCTTTATATAAGGAAAAATATAAGTTACCTGAGACAAGAAAATTTACTGAAAATGATATGCAGCCTGCAGCAGTCAAAGCTTGATGATTAATTGGCAGGTATGCGGAATGGAGGAGTTATGGCACTCATATATGTAGTTGAAGATGATAAGAATATTAGCGAAATAGAAAGCTTTGCATTGAAGAATGCAGGACATCAGATTGTAGAGTGTGCAAGTGGAAAGGAATTTCATAAGCAAGTGATTGAGCGTATACCTGACCTTATTCTTCTTGATATTATGCTCCCTGATGAGGATGGGCTTCAGATTCTTACAAAAATGCGTGCCACACCGGAGACAAGAAGAGTTCCAGTAATACTTGTCACAGCCAAAACTACAGAGATAGATAAAGTAAAAGGGCTTGATATGGGAGCTGACGATTATCTTACAAAACCATTTGGTGTAATGGAGCTTATATCAAGAGTCAAGGCACTTCTCCGCCGTGTGGGTGGAATGGAAGAAGAAAAGTTTATAAGAATAGGCCTGCTTTTTATAGATGATGAAAAGCATGTTGCATATGTGGATGATAAGCCGGTAGAGCTTACCTTTAAGGAGTATGAACTTCTTAGGTATCTTGCAATAAATCAGGGAATTGTTCTTTCAAGAGATAATCTTATGGAAAAAGTTTGGAGTTTAGATTATGAGGGTGAGTCGCGTACTTTGGATGTCCATATTAAGACACTCAGACAAAAGCTGGGCGTTGTAGGGTGTTATATTAAAACAGTAAGAAATGTAGGATATTACCTTGATGTAGATGACAGAGGCTGATTATGGGTTTAAAAAAAAGAATTAATATTCAATATATGCTTCTTACACTGCTCGCAATAATTGCAACTGTAGCAATATCAAGTGTTGTGTTTTATGAACTTATAAAAAAGGAAGTCGTCGGAGATTTAAAGACATATACTGATTTGATGGTTGATTCTGATGCATGGAAGATAGTGACTGACCCCGATAACAACAGTATGGAATCGGCATTACAAAATAATAATTCACATCTTCGTATAACGTTTGTGGATGCATCAGGAAAAGCTTTATATGATACAAATGCAGATGTCGGTTATATGGAAAATCACAGGAAGCGTCCAGAGATTGCGAAAGCATTTGAAGATGGCAGTGGTGAGGCAATAAGAAAATCAGAGACAATGGGGAAAAGTGCTTTTTATTATGCGGTAAGGCTTGATAATGGCTGTGTTTTGCGTGTTTCAAAGGAAGTGAGCAGTCTTACGAGTGTTATAGCAAAGGCGGTTCCTGTTATGCTTGTTCTCTGTGTGAATTTGTTTATTTTGTGTGTGATTTTATCAAATTTCCTTACTAAGAGCATAGTAGGACCGATAGAGAGACTTGCGGGAAATCTTGATGCCTCGGATTCTATAAAAGTTTATAAGGAGCTTGTTCCTTTTGTGACTACAATCAGAAAACAACATGAAGACATTATGCGAAATGCCAATATGAGACAGGAATTTACTGCAAATGTATCACATGAGTTAAAGACTCCGCTGACTTCAATTTCGGGATATTCTGAGCTTATAGAGAGTGGTATGGCAAGCGATGGTGATGTTGTCCGTTTTGCAGCAGAAATACATAAAAGCTCTAACAGGCTTCTCACACTTATCAATGATATAATAAGATTATCAGAACTTGATGTTACGGTAAGAGAGGATATATTTGAGAATGTTAATCTGTATGAAATTGCAGAAAGCTGTGTTGATATGCTTCAGATGAGTGCGGATAAACATAATGTGACTCTTTCAATTAAAGGAAGCAACCGGACAGTTAAGGCAAACAGACAGATGATGGACGAACTTATATATAATCTTTGCGATAATGCTATAAGATATAATAATCCAGGTGGAAAAGTTGAAGTTACGGTTGATGAAGATAATGGTAAAACATTTGTTGAAGTTAAGGATAACGGAATAGGAATTCCGAAAGAACATCAGGAACGCATATTTGAACGTTTCTACAGAGTTGATAAGAGCCGTTCAAAATCAACAGGCGGAACAGGTCTTGGCCTTGCTATTGTAAAGCATATTGTTGCAAAACATCCTAATGCTGAACTGAAACTTGAGAGTGAAGTCGGTAAGGGTACAACTATAAGAGTTGTATTTAATTAATAATTGTATAAATATGTATAATATTATCCAAAATTGTATTAAATGTGAAAAAACCCTTGAATTAAGCGGATTTATGGTGTAGTATGTCAGATATAGCGAGTATATAAAATATACTAACTGTAAAATAATTATATGCTAATGCAGATTATTGCTATATATGCAGGTTTCTGCTGAGGGGAAAAGAGGTTTTATTTTGAAAAATTGGCTGGCACAGGCAGTAAGTAAGCTGGCACTTACAGGAAAGAAATTTACGGGATTTTGTAAAATTATGGCGGTCACACATGCGAAGGCATGTATAATAGCGGGCTGCGTCGTTACTGTTGGAACTACAGGAACAGTTGCAACGGCGGTTTACGTTAATCACGCAAATAATAACAGACAGATTGTTGTTGCAGAGACAGTTCCTACAGAGACTGAACCTGCTACATTAAAGGCGGTTGTTACAGAAACAACAACTGAGCACACTGAGGAAGTAACGGAAGAGCAAACAGAAGAGCATACAGAAGAGGAAGTTGCACCTCAGGATATGAACGAAGAACAGATTACAGATATGATTGAATCAGGCGATATTGAGATTATTCCAATTGAAGAATTGGAAATAGTTGATGATAATTCGACTGAACCAGAGCGTAATGAAGACGAAGTTATAGAAGATCCGCCTGCTCCAGAAGCACCAAAGTCTGATCAGATATATGAAGTCGGACAGCTTGTTCATGGTATAGATGTATCAAGATGGCAGGGTGATATTGACTGGACAAGGGTTGCCAATTCAGGAATTACATTTGCCATGATAAAGTGCGGCGGCGGTGACGACGGACTTTATGAAGATAGAAAATTCCAGCAGAATATCCAGGGTGCTCTGGCTAATGGAATTCAGGTCGGCATATATTTTTATTCAGGAGCAAGAGACGTTGAGACTGCATACAGGGAGGCAAGTTTCTGTGTAAATCTTATAAGAGGATATCAGATTACATATCCGGTTGCATTTGACTGGGAATTAGCATATGGCGATGGCAGCTATGATACTATTACAAAAGTATGTGAGACATTCTGTGATGTAATAGCAGCTTCAGGTTATAAACCAATGGTATATTCTAATAAATACCGCTGGTATGATGCATTTAATGGTGCACAGATTTCTAATAAGTATAAAGTATGGATGGCTGCATACCTTGGCGATTATTACTATACATCAAGACGCTGGCAGTATGGCGATGTGCTTCCGAACTTTGACTATCACTTTGATATGTGGCAGTACGGCGTAACTAATACTGTAGACGGCATTGATGGTTATGTAGATATGAATATCGCATTTTTCGGATATGCAAATTATCAGGTAAACGGGCTTCAGAAACCTAAGATAGAAGTTCCGTCAGATAATGTGACTGTTACAGAATCGGAAGGTGCTTTTGACATATGGAACGGTGTTAAGGCAACGAACTCTATAGGTTATGATGAAGATTTGGATTATGTAATAAAAAATGCCAATGGTGATGAAGTTTCTATTGAAGACGCTAATGTGACACCTGGCGTGTATACAATAGAGTATAGTTTCATTGATCCGAAAGAAGGTTATACAAGCAGGAAGGTTACTCTTACTGTATTAAAGAAAGAGGAAGAGACTGAAAAGCCGACAGAAAAACCGACAGAGGGCGAGACCGGAACAGGTGAGAATCCCACAACAAAAGCATCGGAGGAATCATCATCCGGAACGACGGCAGGAGCTGAAAACAGGGAACGAAAGAATTCTGTGGAATAAGTAGGGATAAAAAGTTATGAAACAGAAACTTATGTATATTTAATACAATAGATGAATTATATTAGTGAAATTTACATAAACTAAAATAGGTATATTTTTCTTGGTGAATTTATTTGAAAAGAATATACTATACCTAGTGATTGCACTATGGAAACTTGAGAAGCCCATAGTCAGAAAGGCTCCTGCGGGAGCCTTTTGTTATTTGTGGTGAAGGCGGTGAGAAAACTGAAGAAAAAGCAATTAAAGGACTGATGTTCAATGGATGAAAGTGTCTATTGAACATCAGTCCTTTAAATTATTGTAGAGTTAGTTAATCAAAGTAAAAAATATCATCAAAAGTTACATCTAATATTTCTTTAAGAGTACGTATTTCATCCGGATATAAATGGCGTTGTCCAACTTCAATTTTTGCAAGTGCACTTCGAGTTATATCACATCCATTAATTTGCAGTTGTGCAGCGAGTTGTTCCTGTGTTAGTTTTTTCTTTTTTCTTATTTGACGTATGTTTTTTCCAAAATTTTGTTCATATTTTTCATCCATAAAATTCCTCACACTAAGCCTTTCATAATTTGCTGACAATAAAATGGTAAATTTATAAAAATACTCATCAAATTAGCAATTGACTTTATTATGCGTAAGTAGTAAGATGAATTTGCACCTATATAGGTGCAAAAAGTATTTTAAGTAAAATATAAGATAGGAGGAAAATTATGTCTAAGAGAATATTTAAAAAGAAAATATTAGCATTATTTTTATCACTTGTTCTTATTGTTGGATTATGTAATAGTCTGGGGATTTCATTTGTTAAAGCAAATTCAGATGATTCAAAACCAGATGTTACTCTTTCCGTTAAAACTGATAAGGCAGAGTTAAGACCGGGAGAAGAGGTTAAGGTAACTGTTTCAATTGATAGTTTTAAGTCAAGTATTGAAGGAGACACAAATCCTCTCATTTCCGAGTATCAGGTGGCAGTTCCTATTGATACAGATATATTTGAGTTTGTGTCAAAAGAGGGAGGACTGGTAAATAATGTAGGAATTAATTATTACGCATTAGAAAAAAAGGTAAAATCAGCAGTATCTTATGATCCAGATGATGAAGATGTTGTTAAGAGAATATATAAACAATCAGGGAATAATGCAACATCAGATATATATAGTTTTACTTTGAAGGTAAAGGATGATGTAAAGGAGAACAGTACGGTATCTTTTGATGTAGATGATAGCAGGCTTATATTGAAAAATTTTAAGCTTCCTAAGGGAGACAAATACGCATATACTGTTAATTCTACACCAGCAACTGTTAATGTAATAGCAAAAGAAGTATCAGAAATTGAAGTGTTAGAAAAGCCTGTAAAAACAACTTATTTTACAGGTAGTAGTGCATTAAATGTAACAGGAGGAAAAATAAAGGTTCATTATACAAATGGAACAACAGAACAGTTAGATTTAACATCAGATATGTGTAGTGATGTTGATTTATCCACACCTGGCAAGAAAACAGTTACAGTAAATTATGATGGAAAAACATCTGTATTTGAAATTGAAGTTGTAGATAAACAGATGATTGATTTTGAATTAAGTGGTGTTGATAATAAGAAAATTATAGAAGGAACCGACTTAGATATTACAGATATGTCAGCTGATGTTATATATGATGATGGTACGTCTGAAAATATAAAATTAACAAAAGATATGATTACTTATAATAAAGATAAAGTCGGAATTGCAACAGTTCAGGTTAAGATTGGAAATATAACAAAAACATTTGATATTACTGTAGAGCAAAAATCATTGGAAAGCATTAGTATAAATGCAGAACCAGATGTTGTTAATTATGTTGTAGGTAATAGAACACTTGATGTTACAGGAGCAAAAATAACAGCAATGTATAATAACAATACGAGTGAATTAATCAATGTAACGTCGGATATGTGCAGCAAAGTTGATTTTACAACAGTTGGAAAAAAGATTGTAACTGTAACTTATGGAAATATGACAACTTCATTTACGATTAATGTGGTTGAAAAGTTACCACAGTCAGTTAAGCTTAATGGAGTTGACGAAGTAAATGTTCTTGAGGGAAATGAAATCAACACAGAAAAAATGTCTGCAGATATTACATATAACGACGGAAGTGTTAAGAATATTGCGGTAACACAGGATATGCTTATATATAACACAGATAAAGTTGGTAAAATAGATGTTATAGTTAAAGTAGAAGGTCTGACAGCTAAGTTTAATGTTAATGTAATTGCAAAAAAAGCAATCTCTTTCACGCTTAATGGTGCAGAAGGAAAAAGTGTAACCGAGGGAATGAAGCTTGACATATCAGATATAACAGCAGATGTTGTATATAACAATGGAACCAAAGGTATTGTCAAAGTTATAGATGATATGGTTACAGCTGATACAAGCAAAGTAGGAGATGCAGTTGCGACAGTTGTTATTGACGGAGTTAAGCAGACATTTACTTATGAGGTCAAGGCAAAGATACTTGTTGATATAGATATTGTAGATATGCCTCAGACTATATATCTTGAAGGTCAAAAGTTTGTTCCTGACGGTTTAAAAGTAGAAGCTGTATATAATAATGGAACGAGAGAAAATATAACAGAATTTGTAAAGATTTCCGGTGATGATTTAAGCAAGGCCGGAATACAGAAGATTGTGATTACATATACAGGAAATAAAGTTTTAAAGGAAACATCTTTAGAGGTTAATGTAAAGACATGGGATGCGGTTAATTCGTATAAGAGTTCATTAAAAGTTCTTTTGGATAAGCAAATTACAAAGAGTGATGCCGATTCAATAAAAGCTTTAAGAAATTTGTATGAAGAATTATCTGATGTTGAAAAGGCACAGGTAGATATTGTATCTCTTGAGAATCTTGAAAATACAATTAATAGACTCATAAATGAGGATAATAATATTGGCAATGACTCTGATACGGATAATACAATATTTGATAATGAAGATGGAAATTCTTCTGTTGAAACAGGTGATACATCATTACTTATGGTAATAATAGCAATGCTTGTGGTTTCAGCGGGAATATTTTCTGTGACAGTTTCAAAAAGAAAAAAGATACGTAGTAATAATGAATCAATATAAAAAAATAATAATAATTATATGCTTTGTGAATATATTAATACTCGGATTTACAGATAAAATCAATGCGAAGGAAAATTATACCGAATCAGAGCAGATAGTTAATATAAACATAACAACGGATGCGGAATCATATTCGGATAATGAAAAGGTGAGTATAACGGTTTCTTTAGATAATTATAATGATCAATTTACAGGTGATATAACGACTATGATTATTGAACTTGTTTATGATTCGGATGTTGTAAAACCTGAGATAGAAACTGTAAAAAAAATTGCAAAGAAAACCGGAAGTATGGGATTTTCTCATATAGATGTAAATAAAAATGGCAATGTAAAATATCAGTATGTGGATGTTGAAGAACATTTAAAGAAAGGTAGTACAGATTTATTTTCATTGGTATTTGATGTTAAAGAAAGTATAGATACATTGGAAAGAATTAAAGATGTAATAAAGACAGGTAAAATTGTTATTCAGGATGGCTCTGTTACACCTTCTGTAAGATATATTTCTAATGTTGAATATTTTACGGATTTATCTGCCGGAGTGATAGCCAGTGATGATGCTGTAGGCTTGAGAGAATATAATTCTGATGGTGATTTGTTATCAGATGATGAACAAATCACCATACAGCAGAATGCTTTAAATGAAAAAGAAACATATGAATCAGACAGCATAAGCAGTATTGAAGATATTACAGAGAGTGTTAGTGATAATAAAAGCGAAAATCAGGAAAAAGTTAATTTATTGGCAGATAAAAACAGTAAAAATAAAATCGTGTCAATTACAACTTTTGTAATAGCTGTAATGGTGGCAGTTGTTATAGCTGTGGTGTGTGTGCTGATTTACAAGAGAAAAGGATGGTGAAAAAGCATATAAATGTATAATGAAGAAAAATAGAGATATTCCATTTTATAAGAATGTTGAAGCATTTTTGATAATGATATTTATGCTTGTTCTGCCATGGATTACAAAATTAAAAGTAATAAAATTAGATGATGTATCATCTAAATACTTTCAAAATACCGAGGGATATATAGTAGATGTGTTTTTATATTGTAAGTCGATAATAGTAATTACTATGGCAGTATTAATTATTGTTATGATTGTCGGAGAAAATATTTTTCCGGATAATGTATTAAAAAATACACCTGTACGATATAAGGGTAACATTAAGTTTTTAATATGTGTGCTTGTGTACATAGTTATGACAATAATATCAGCAGCTTTTTCAAAATATACGGCTGTGGTAAAAAGTGGAAGTCCATCGGGATTTGAAAGTGCATATGTACTTATATCATATATGGTGATATTTGTCGGAGGCATGAATTATTTTTGTTACGAAAGTGTCTGTAAGTGTTTAAAGAACATGATTTGTATCCTTATGAGTATAACAATTATATTGAATTGCGTAGAATTTTTTTATAAACCTTTATTAGAAATACCGTTTGTAAAAATATTTATATCATCTAAAGAATATAGGTATATTGCGGACACATTACAGGTAACACAATTTACAGATATGACGTCATTAACATTTTATAATCCCAATTATTATGGTGGATTTTGTCTGTTATTATTGCCATTTTCACTCGTATTTTTTCTTAGAGCAAAAGGAATGTTGCATAATGTAATCTATGGAATATTATCATCAGGAATGATTTTTTCAATATTATGTGCCAGATCGTCGGCATCATTTTATTTAATGATAATGGAAATTATAGTGATTGCAACAACATATTTTATTAAAGTGGTAAAGTCGAAAAGTACATTGTGGAAATGGTGCAAAATTCTGGTCGTACCTATAAGTACAGCGATTATTTTGTTGATTGTTAATATCTTTACCCATGGAAAAATATATGATGTCAGCAAAAATATTATAAAAAATACATCGTATTCCGTGGATGATAACAAGGGTATATTTTTATTATCAGATATTAAAATTGAAGAAAATAAATTAAATCTTATATCTGATAATCACACACTTATAATAGAGATAAAAGATAATAATCTTTCTTTTTATGATGAAAACGGACAAGTGATTCAGGCAATTGAAAATGATGGAAACATACATCTGAATGCAGAAACTTTTGATATGATAAGTGTTAGTGTGAATTCATATAAGCAGCTTGTTGTAGATGCCGGATATAAGGATGCTTTCATATTTTATATTTCAGATGGTAGATTCTACGGCGTTGGTCAGGATGGTTCTATGATAGATAATGTATCAATAACGAACAGGAAAGGACAACAATTTTATAGTTTATTTACAGGTCGTGGATATATGTGGGTTAATACAATCCCTTTATTAAAGAATACTTTTATATGCGGACATGGTGCGGGAACATTTTCATTTTATTTTCCACAAAATGATTATGTAGGGCTTGCTAATACACATGGAAGCAGTCGGTTTGTTATTGATAAACCACATAATATGTATCTTCAGACTGCTGTGGAAGAAGGTTGCATAGCATTGGCAGCTGTAATTATATTAATAATTTTAGCGTCTATTAATTGTATTAAAAGTGTTTCCTTGATTAATGCATCGTTGCTGCATGATAACAATTATCTGGGAGAAATAGCGGCAGCTAGTATAGTATCAATAATTGCATTTGTTATATATTCATTATTTAATGATAGTATGGTTACGGTAAACCCAATATTTTGGCTGTTATTAGGAATTAATATTTCAAGCGTATATGGAATAAATTTACAAGGAGGAACAATATGCTAAATAAGCGATTTATAAAAAAGACAGTAGCAATGGTTCAGGAACTATTGATGTTCTTGACATAGAGGCTATTCAAAAATCAATCCTTGGAATAGGAGAGGAACTTTCGGGAGCATATAAAGAAGCTGCTTTGCTGAGTGATGCAGATGAAGTGTCAGTGTTTGATATAGAGGCTGTTCAGAAAAATATTCTTGGAATAGAAATGATTAATCAGCATTGAGTAGTATAAATATCCCCCGGTTGTGGAGCAGCTGGGGGATTATTAGGAATAGGAGGAAAATAAAATGGTAAAAAGAACTTTGAGAAAAACCATATCGGCAATACTGGCAGCGGCAATTGCCATAGGTACAATTGGTATTAACAGTATAGTAAGAACCGAGAAAATTAATGCAGAGCAAATTACTGATGAGCAGGTTTTAAGCACAGATGATACTAATAAGTATATTAAGGATAATTATGCTCAGATTATAAGCAATAAAAAGTATGATGAAGCTAATATATGGGGAAAAGGTGTAGTGTTATTAAGTGATGCACAATCATCTAGAGGCAGCGGAACAAATTGCCGTTATTGTTATAGTGTAAATGAAGATACAGTTATAACATATATGGATGAAAAAGGTAACAAAAAAGATATAAAAAATAAGAATGAAGATGGAACAGTAAAAGCAGATAATATTTATTTCGGATATTTATCAGGTTCTTTTTATAATTATGCTTTAGTTGGGAAAGATGGAAAAATCGGAGCAATAGATTATAATGGAGCAGAAGTAAGTTTTTTGCAAAAGAATTGGTACGATGATATTCAGGTATATAATATTAATGAAGAAGCATACTATGGATTGTATACAAAACAGGCAGATGAAACATATAAATATGAAGTGGTAAAAGAGGATGGAACTCTTGTATTTTCTGATGAAAATGTTACAGAGGTTAGTTTGATAGGAAAAAGCTATCAATTATTGTATAGAGGAATGATAATAAGTCATAGCGATGACAGTGTATCTGTATATGATATGACCGGTAAGAAAATGTATCAGGGTAAAACAGGTTTTGATCCAGATTTTAAAACAAAATCCGATTATAAATATATTATATTGGATTATAGTAATTTTTTTGTATATATTAATTTTGACACAGGCAAAGTGTGTGTAGAAAACGGCAGATATAAAAGATATAAATATATATGCAGTATGAGGGAAGATAAAGCTGTATTTTATAATGAGAACATGGACGAACAGTTTTTTATTGATGGTAATTGGAAGTATTTCTCTATGTATGGGGATAACATAGAGATTACAGATAGCAATGGAAAGTCAATAATAAGAGATTCAAGTGGACATTGCTGGCCACAGCAAAGTATGAAATTTGTGCAATATGATAGAGATTATAATGGTGCTGTATTTGAAGATGATAATGGAGATGTCTGGTATTATTATAATAATGGTAATATAAAAAAAGATATGAAGCAAATAAGAGATTTATGTAATGAGACGGTAAAAAATATAAAAGGGGTAGCCCCAAATTACTATTATGAAACAATATATAATGCAGGAATTTTATATAAATATAATAGTAGTGGCGAAGATTGTTATTTATTTGTTTCAAAAGAGAGTAACTTTACTGATGTCAAGGTATTAAGAGGAAATTTGGGATATGATGATAAGGGAATCTGCTCATATGATGTTGTAGATAAAAATATTGATATTAACGGAGCAAGTAAAACATTTTATTACAGAATAAACAAAATGTATGATTTTTCATCTGAAAAAATTGTTGAAAAAATGCCCGACATGGAATGGTATAGTGATAGTAAAAATTATTCAAGTTACTACTATACGGAAGACGGCAAAAAATATAATGTAAATAATAATGGTTCATATAAAGAAATAATATATACAACACAGACAACAGTTAAGTACATAGGTGATACAGGATATTATACTGATAAAATTGATAATAGATGTGGGTTGTATGACCCTGAAGGTAATGAGGTAGATATAAATCTAGATGAATTATATAATGATGAAAATAATAAAAATATAGATGTTGCTTTAACAAATACATCTAATGAATATCCATATTTTATAATCCATTATTACAGATATAACGAAGATAAATCCACCACATTTTATTACAATTTGTATTCATATGATGGAAAATTGATGTTAAATAATTATAAACACTGTATAAAAACAGGCGACTTATATATTGTTATATGTGAAGATGGTACAGTTCTGAGACTTAATAATTTGGCTAAGAAAACTTTATCAGATGTTATAAAAGACGAAGAAATTAAGATTGATAAAACATATAATTCGGATGTTCAATTGGTATTAGGATTATCAGAGAATCTTTCAGCTAAAGATGTTAGTGATAAATTTGACGATGTAAAAATATGCGATAAGGATGGAAATGAATTAACAAATAGTGATAAAGTAGGTACCGGTTGTGAGATTCAATTAATAAAAAGCGGCAGTGTTATGGATAAAGCTGTGGTGGTAATTAAAGGAGATACAGATGGAAATGGATTGATAGATGTGTTAGATATGGAATTAATACAAAAATCTATTCTAGGAATTGATATATTAACAGGAGTATATGAAAAGGCAGCACTTCTATCAGAAGGGAATAATGATATATCTGTTTTAGATCTTGAGGCAGTTCAAAAAGATATATTGGGATTATCGAAAATTAATAAATAAGTGTGATGAAATTTGTGTTCTGACAAATTAATATCATTCGTGTTGAAAAAATGTCATTTCGTGCAAATGGCATTTTTTTTATGCTGTTTAATGTATAATATTGTTAAGATATATTATCTTCTCGTGATACTTTTATTGTGCGTTTGATATTAATAATATTTATATACAAAGGAGGGACTTATATGAGATTAATTAAAAAAATCAAAAAAGGAACGGCAGTTATACTGTCAACTGCATTAATGGCGGGACTTGTTCCGTTTATGCCACATAGTGTGAGCAAGGTGCAGGCGGCAGCAGGAAGCAAGGAGCCGAGCGTAACGGCGTATGCGACAAAGGAACAGTTGATGGATAAGACATTTACACCGAATTATAAAGGAATATCGGATATTGTCGGTAAACTGGCATTTGGTAATGACGAAGACGGAAATATACAGGAATGGTATATTCTTGGAAAGGATGGGGGTGTAAATAATGTAAAGGATAATACAATTATTTTTGCAGCCGATTCCATAAAAAAAGAACAGATATTTGAGGACATATCTTCAGGTTCGACAACAAAAACATATAAGGAGGAGTACGGAAATTATGGAAATAATGCTCCGCAAGAAGTATATGCAAGTCACTATGGTGCAAGTGAGTTAAGGAAAGTTCTTCAGGATATGGTAAGAGATGACAATGATACATACTTTTCCGATGCAGAGAAGGCTATAATGAATGAGGTAGAAGTAACAATAGAGGGTTTAAACAATAAAAGCTATACTATATCGGATAAGTTATATGCTCCAGGTTGTAATTTATATGATTCTAGTCAGAAAGAACTGCTGATAGCAGTATATACTAATACAAAGAAAATAGCAAGCAGCATTTATTGGGCTGTCGGAGAACGTTTTTGGATACGTACACCTAGAGGTGCAACTATAGGACTTACTGCGAATCCCGATGAAATAAAGAATTCGTATCGAATAGAAGGTCATGATGTGGACGAAAAATTCGGAGTACGTCCTCTTGCCAATCTGAATCTGGCAACGGTTCTTTTTGCGTCTTCAGCCACGGCAGCTACTTCTGATTCTGCGGTGTATGGCACAATCGCAGAGGGTACAGCGATGAGACTGCGGGTTAACGGAAAGAATAAGGATATAGGGTCTGTGTACTATAACTTCGAGAACGGATATATTAGAGCAACAAAGGGAAGCATTTCTGATACGGTGTCACTTGTGATACAAGGAAACGATGGAACGAATGACTGGTATTACAGTAAAAAAATAGACAAAACGGATACGGTTAAAGTTTCAGATATTCAGAGTGCATTAAATATTTCTGATGATATTGATTGGAGAAATTGTCAGATATGGCTTGAGACAACAGATGGGGACAGAATAACTTATGCTGTACCGGCAGAAATCAGTACGGTTTTTGCAACAAAAGACCAATTGATGGATTCGGTTTTACATTATGACGGAACACCTGATGGTATCGGAAAGCTGGAATTAGGTAAAAATGAAGACGGTGCATATTCTTGGTACATATTGGGAAAAGATAACAATATAGATGGTGATAATACAGTTATTTTTACCGTGAGTCCTTTGGCAACGGGAATCAAGTTTAATCCTGATAATAATGATGTAACATTTCAGGAAGGTATGGGAACATATACATACTATGATTATGTTCCTACGACAGTAAGTTCTGATCATTACGGCGCATGTGAACTCAGACAAAATTTGTTGAGTATAGCTGACAGCAGCAGATTTACCGCGACAGAGAAAACCCTGATGCAGGCTACAACGCTTAATATGTGGGATACATTGAATTCCGATTCATATACTGTTTCCGATAAATTATATGTACCCGGGGGCGGTTATGGTGATTTAGATATAAAGATAGGAACTTTTGACAAAATAATATTGCCAATGAGGACATTTTGGAATAACAGTCAAGACAGTGCATTTTGGCTGCGTACGGCAGGTACAGATCGTGCACTTATAGCTGTTTGCGGTGATAAAGTCGGCTCAAGGTACTTTGAAAGTGCCGAGAATGTTTGTGCAGTACGTGCGGCTTCCAATCTGAATCTTTCATCGGTTCTTTTTGCGTCATCAGCAACAGCATTTTACTCTCAGACCGATGAGGCAAAGGGGACTGTTTACGATGGAACAGCTATGACATTGCGACTTGACGGAGGTAATAAAGATATTGGTTTTGCAGCTTATGATGCCGGAGAAGGAAAGATTATTGCTAAAAAAGGAAAATGCTCAGGTCGTGTGGTTCTTATGGTTCAGGGAAATGACGGAGGAAGTAACTGGTTTTATTGCAGCCCAGAGTTGGATTCAGCAGAGTATGTATGTACATCTTCATATATTAAAGAGGCATTGAATTTATCTGAAGATATTGACCTGTCAAAATGCCACATCTGGCTGGAAACAAAAGAAGATGATATGGCATATGCCGTAAATGCATTAAGTGGTAAAGTTATAGACAGGATTGATGCGACAATCAATGCTCCAAAAGGAGAAGAAAAGTTTGATACAGATATAAAATGTAATACAGAGGGAATTGCAGATGCAGCAATCACATGGACGGATATACAGGGAAACGCTGTAAGTTCAACGGTGGACTACTATCCGGCTAAGTATAAGGCACATTTAACATTTTCACCTGCCGAAGGTTATGTATTGGCACCGTATACAAAGATATTTATAAACGGAAGAGAATTTGTGGATGGAAAGGTTGTTGATAAAAACGGAATTATTAGTGCAACAGGAGGCTTTGAATCAGATAAACGTAAGATTACAACCATAAAAAAACCTGTAGTTCCTGCTGATAATACATTTACGCAATATTATACAGAGGACAGTATTTTAGATAGTAATGATGAACTTGGAAACACGGCAGGTCTTTCATTTGACGGAAGCATGGAACCTGTTACGGGTGAAATTGATGTTACATGGACTTTAGAGGGAGATTATAATGATAGTCCTTCGGCAGAAAATACTTTCAGATGGAGCTTTGATGTTAGCAAATTAGAAGATTATGAAATAGCTGTAGGATGTGAGACAACAGGTATAGCGGTAATTAAAAATAAAGCGGCTACACCTGTCAGTATTACGGGAACAGATACAGGACTTGAGTATGATGAGTCGGATATTGATGTGTCACAATACTTTACAATCGACAGTAATGCAGGTACAGCGGTCTATTCTTTGGTTTCAAAAGAGACTGACGGTTCGGTTACCGGTGAGGGTACACTTGACGGAAGTATTTTAAATATTAAAAATACAGGAATTTTTAAAGTAAAAGTTATAACAGCGGCAAACGGAAATTATGCGGCTGGTGAAGCTGTAATTACGCTTACTGTGGAAAACGGCACGATATTGTATAACGCTACGGATTACAGCGGCACATATGACGGCAAACCGCATAGTATAAGCGTTGATGTTATGAGTCCGTCTTCGACAAATGTAACTTACAGTACGGACGGAAAAACTTACAGCACAAATAATCCTGTATTTACCGATGCGGGTGAATATACCGTCTGCTATAAGATTGAAAAGTCAAACTATGGCACGGTTACAGGTGAAAAGAAAGTAGTTATTGCGAAAAAAGATCTTGAAGTTAAAGTTGATGACCAGAAGATAGTATGGGGAAATGATATTGATAACACAAAATATAATGTAAGCGGTTTGACAGAAGGCGACGGTATTTCGGAGATTACACTTAAAGCAAGTACAACGGCACTTACAGATAACGGAACAATCAGCGTAAGCAGTATAGCAATTACAAACGGTTCAAAGGATGTGACATCAAATTATGACATTGCTTTGTCTGACGGAAAGCTTGTAATTGAACATAATACATCTCTTGCTCCGACAAGGCTTGATGCCCACAAGAAAAAAACTGCTTATGAAGCAGGAGAAATTTTGAATGTTGATGATATTACGGTAACTGCATATTATGAAGACGGTTATAGTGAGCAGATTACAGGATATACAACAAATGCAGATGAATTGGATATGAATACGGTAGGTGAAAAGATTCTTGCGGTATCATATACAAAAAACGGTGATACAAAGACATGTAGATTTAAAATTATCGTTACTCATACACATGGATTCGATAATGCAGTATGGCACAGTGATAGCATAAATCACTGGAAAGAATGTACAAAATCTTATTGTGACAAGAGTGACGGTTATAAAATCCAGGAGATATCCCATACATGTGAATATACTTATACATGGTCGGATGATTATAAGACATGTACTGCAGTAAGAAAATGCAGTATATGTGAGTATACTGATTCAGAGACAGCCGCTTCTGATATTGTGGTAGTACAAAACAGAGATTGTACAAATCCTGAAATTATAGAATATGTTGCTAGATTTAAGAATTCTTTATATAACGATTTTGAGACACAAATAAAAGGAAATTTTGAGGCAGCACCAGCAACAGGACACAATATGTCAGAATGGACATCAAACAGAGACAATACACACAGCAGGATTTGTACGAATTCAGGCTGCACGTATAAGGAAACAGAAAAATGTTCCGGTGGAACAGCTACATATTTCAAAAAGGCAATATGTGATGACTGTAAAGCGGAACACGGAGATTTTAAGGCAGATACGATTAAGCCGACAGGTGAGATTAAGTTAAGTGATAATACATGGAATACACTTCTTAACAAAATAACTTTCGGACGTTTCTTTAGTGCGACACAGAAAGTAACAATTGCAGGAACAGATGACAGTTATAGCAGTGATGGTTTTAATTTATCTGAAGATGCGGTTAAGATTTCATATCTGCTTGCAAGTGGAGACGAAGCGAAGGCTTATACAACAGATGAACTTGATAAGAGATTCACAGCGGGAGAATTTAAGAATTACAAAGCATCATTTAATGTTAATCCCGATAACAAGTATGTTGTTTTTGCAAGAATTGAAGACCACGCAGGAAATGCAACATATATTTCATCAGATGGTGTGGTAATTGATTCAACTACACCTGTTATAGATGGTGTTGCAGAAGGTGAAATCTACTGTGAAAAGGTAGAATTTACTATATCAGATGACAATTTTGACAAGGTGACTGATATAATTGGTGATGATGTGCAAACGCTGACATCAATTAATGGCAGATATATTTTAGCAGATGGAATGCATAAGGTAATCGCTTATGATAAAGCAGGTAACAGCACAGAGGTTAATTTTGTTGTAAACGCAAATCATACCGTAAGTGAATGGATGACAGATAAAGAGGCAACAATTGAAGAGAAAGGAAGCAGACACAAAGAATGTAAGGTTTGCGGAACAATTCTTGAAAAAGCTGATATTGAAAAACTTGTGCCGTTGGAATATAAGATTATTGCCGGTGCAGACAGTTCATGGTCACAGAATACTGATATGAATCTTGTGATAAAAGGAAATGGTGATTTTGCCAAGTTCATAAGAATTAAAGTGGATGGTGTGAGCGTTGATGCCACGAATTATACAGTTGCAGAGGGCTCAACAATAATCACATTAAAGCCGGATTATATTAAGACATTGTCTGTAGGAAGCCATGTATTTGAAATTATATGGAAAGATGGTATAGCATCTACAAGTTTTACAATTGTCAATAATGAAGTTGCAGATACAAATAATAATCAGGGTACAGATATTATACAGACGGGAGATACAGCAAAGCCGGTTCTTTGGTCAATGCTTTTCATGGTATCGTTTGCTGGATTTGCAGTAATGTCTGGAAGAAGAAAAAAGAAGAACTGTAAATAATAATAATAATTAATTGTAAATCAAGGCTCCGCTGGCACTTATGTGTTGGCGGAGCCTGTTTATTAACCTTGTAATCCGGCAGTCTGACGAATCATATCCTCTACGACAATATCATAAATTTCACCGACAGTGTTGCAATATTCAAGGATTTTCCATGGTTCATTTGTATGAAAATGAATCTTTACTAAATCTTCATCTCCGGCAGCGATAAGGCTGTTGCCTTCAAAATGTTCTGTTATGTAATCGGAAATTTCATCTTCATCCAAATCTTTGTCTCTTTTGTCAATTAAAAGCTGGGTGTCATAACGATATGCGAACTGATCGTCCTCCGCATCTATACTGTGAATTTCTGACATAAAAAATCCGCCTTTCTTTGTATATGTATTCTTAATCTACGCTATTATGACATAAATTTTGCATATATTCAAGAAATTTAATTCTCAGTATCATTAAGGGCAGAATTATATTCTTCTTCCGAATAACATTCCAGTATCTTATCCTTTGGGACATTAAGTTTAATCATGTTTTTTATTGCTTTGGTATTTGCTATTTGTGTTCCTTGGCTAATACCTCGCTCGACTCCATCATTAAATCCATCGTCATAGCTGATATTTTTCTCATTTTTAATATGTTGTTCCTCATTATATTCTGTCAGAATCATGTCACGCACCTCCGCTGTATGCACTGATAATACTTCTTTTAGAATATTATGGCTTATGGCATGGTTAATTGCAAGTGTAACGGCTGTGTTAATATCATTTTCCTGAGATATATAGTTACGGATTAGCCCGATAAATACTGCATAATCGTGGAGCAGCCTGCATTTTTCTATCAATTCAGCATTATTACTAATATTTATGTTAATCATATGAGCGGTGATTTCCATTGCCGGTGGAAAAATAAATTGGGACATTTTATCTTCCGTAGTGTCGCAGACTTTAGAAAACGCATCCGACAGCCTCAGCGTGCATCTTTCCGGCATCTCCTGACGACCGTTATAAAATATTATGTAGCGTGGTATTGGAATCTGTGCCCGTTTTGATGAGTAGATGTCGATATTATTTTCAGCCACATACTTTTTATAAAGAGTTGAAAAATAAAACAATCCACGGAGCGGCATGTTTGGATTAAATGTGCTCTGATGCTCAAAAAGTGACATCTCACTTCCAAGAATAAAAGATATGTCATTCTTATAAGACATATAGACAAT
>NZ_JBBMES010000018.1:0-49892 GCF_040096395.1 Lachnospira hominis (ex Hitch et al. 2025)
CAGGAGAACAGTAAATGGAAACTGGATGGCACTGACAAGCAGTGCAACAGGAACAAGCTATACCGATAGAACAGCAGTGGAAAATGTTACATATTATTATACAGTAAGAGCTTTAAGCACCGATATAATAAGTCCAAAATATGATGATACAAAATTTATAAAATGTAGTAGATAAATAATGGAGGGTCTTGCGATGAATGATATAGTATTAAAATTTAGAGAAAAGATTAAAAACAATGAATTTGTATATGGTATATTTACGAAATCGCAGGACCCAATGTTTGTCGAAATTCAGGGAATATCTGAGTATGATTTTGTGATTTTAGATTCTGAACATGGACCTTATTCTGTTTCACAGCAACAAAATAATATAAGAGCGGCGTTATTAAGAGGTTTACTTCCTATTGTACGAGTAAGTGAACTTTCCGAAAACATGATTGGTAAAGCCTTAGATATAGGAGCATTAGGCGTACAGGTACCTCAAATAGAAAATGCAAAACAGGCTAAAAAAGCTGTTAAATATGCAAGGTTTTATCCTTATGGAGAAAGAGGTGTTTGTAGATTTGTGTCTGCAGCTGATTATTCAGCAAAAGATAGAAATGAATATTTTAAAAGTTCAAAAGATTTGCTTGTAATTCTTCAATTAGAAGGAGTGCAGGCAATATCTAATTTAGATGAAATTTTAGAGGTTGAAGGAATAGACATTATTTTTATTGGTCCATATGATTTGTCACAGTCTTTAGGTGTACCAGGAGATATTAAAAATCCTAAAGTTTTAAATGCTATGATTAATATTGTTGAAAAGGCAAAAGAGAAAAATATAGTTGTTGGAACATTTACAGATGATTATGAAATGGTGACAAAATGGAAAAATATGGGAGTTCAGTATATAAGTTATTCTACTGATTCAGGAATGTTTTATGATTATTCTCGCGATGTATATAATGCATTGCGAATGTGTGGAGAAAAAGAAAAAAAGTCTTTAGTTTTAGATAGTACATTAAGTAATGGTGGTCAGGTAATAGATTGGAAATATTCAGATAAGGATATAAAATTTATTTTGGATAAACTTGAGAACTCAAAGATTGAATTTATTGAGATGGGTATATTGAATGATATAATAAACCCGGAAGGAACAAAATTTAATAATATTATAGAAGTTAATAAAATTTTAAATAATAGGAATCCGGAAAAGTATTTTGTTAAGATTGAATATGGAGAATATCAAATAGAAAGCATTAAGCCATATAATGGTTATGGAATAAAAAAAATTAGGATTTGTTTTTACAAAAATGATTTATTGAAATTATTGGGTGATGTAAATATATTGATAGCTAAAGGATATCAGGTTATTTTAGAGGCTAAGTCAATTTTTGATTATTCTGATAATGAATATGAATATTTTATAAAAGTATGTAATGATATTAAGCCATATGCTGTATTCATTTCAGATGATTTTGGAATGATGAGCAGAGAAAAGATATTATATTATTACAAAATGATTGAAAGATTACTCAATAGTAATATCTATATAGGATTTCATTTACATAATAATAAGCAACTTGCGATGGCAAATGCAATTCTATTGTTAGAAAATTCGCAAAGAAATATAATTATTGATTCATCCATATATGGAATGGGTAGCGGGGCAGGTTTGTTAAATACTGAATTATTGATTGAATATTTGAATGATAATTATAATGATGAATATGAAATTATTCCTATATTAGAAATAATGGATTCGGTTGTCAATAATGTATATATTAAAAAAAGTTGGGGATATTCGTTGCCAAATTATTTATCAGCTAATTATAATGCTAATCCTGATTATGCTAAATATCTTGTTGAAAAGAATAATTTAACTCTTAAAGAAATGAATAATATTTTTTCTATGATAGATGAAAATAAAAAAATATATTTTGACAGGAACTATATTGAGGCATTATATGAAGAAACTTTGAATAATCCTGTTGATAATACAGATTTTTATGAAATAAGAAAACTATTTTACCATAGAAATATTGTTGTAATAGCACCTGGAAAATCATCTGAACGAAATAAAAAAATAGCATCGAAAATAAAACAGGATGGTGGATTAATCATTTCGATTAATTTTATGTATGATGAAGAACTTGTAGATTATATTTTTGTTGGAAATATAAGAAGAATGTCCGAATTGAATAAAAAATATTATTATAAAGTAATAGCTACATCAAATATTCCAGTATCAAATGTTTATGCAAGAATAAAATATTCATTATTGCTTAATTCTCAAGAATATGTAAAAGATAATTCAGGTTTAATGCTTTTAAAATTATTATCATTGTGTGAATGTTCTGGAATAAATGTAATAGGAATGGATGGATATTCATATAATTCAGAAGAAAATTATTATTTGAATGAATTGGAATTAGCAAGTAGCATGGAGCAGGTTGATAATATGAATTTGGGAATGCAGATTATGAAGAAAAAATTTAAAGAAATGGGAATTAACTTTATTAAGTGACTTAAGGAGAGAAAATCATGTGTGGAATAGTAGGTTACATAGGAAATGAACAGGCAGCACCGATTTTGCTTGACGGATTATCAAAACTTGAATATAGAGGATATGATTCAGCAGGAATAGCAGTAAGAGACAGTGATGGAAATATTAATATTGTCAAGGCAAAGGGCAGATTAAAGGGATTGATTGAAAAAACTGACAGTGGTAATGCAGTTCCTGGAACATGTGGCATCGGGCATACGAGATGGGCTACACATGGTGAACCATCAGAGACAAATGCACATCCGCATATGAGTGATGATGGAAATGTTGTTGGCGTGCACAATGGAATAATTGAGAATTATCAGGAATTAAAAGAGAAACTTTTAAAGAAAGGTTATTCATTTTATTCATCTACAGATACAGAAGTTGCAATAAAACTGGTGGATTATTATTACAAAAAATATGAGCATACACCTGTAGATGCCATTAATCATGCTATGGTTCGTATTCGAGGTTCATATGCGTTTGCATTTATTTTTAAGGATTATCCGGATGAGATATTTGTTGCTAGAAAAGATAGTCCTATGATTATAGGCGTATCAGATGGCAATTGTTATGTAGCTTCTGATGTGCCTGCAATTTTGAAGTATACAAGAAATGTATATTATATTGGCAATATGGAGATTGCCAAGCTGGGTGATGGTAAAGCAGTATTTTATAATCTTGATGGTGATGAGATTGAGAAAGAACTTGTTGAAATCAAGTGGGATGCACAGGCAGCTGAAAAGGGCGGCTTTGAACATTTTATGATGAAAGAAATCCATGAACAGCCTAGAGCAATCCTTGATACATTGAATTCAAAGTTAAAAGATGGAAAGATTGATTTGTCGGATGTAGGACTTAGTGATGAAGATATAAAAAGAATTTCTCATATCTATATTGTTGCGTGCGGATCTGCATATCATACAGGGGTCGTTACCCAATATGTAATGGAAGATTTGGCAAGAGTTCCTGTACGTGTGGAACTGGCATCTGAATTCAGATATAGAAGACCTATTCTTGATAAAGATGATTTGGTGATAGTTGTAAGCCAGTCGGGTGAGACTGCTGATACGTTGGCAGGCTTAAGACTTGCAAAAGAACAGGGAGTAAAAACACTTGGAATTGTCAACGTTGTTGGTTCATCAATAGCAAGAGAAGCGGATAATGTATTTTACACATTAGCAGGTCCTGAAATATCGGTTGCTACTACAAAGGCATACAGTGCACAGCTTATTGCAGGATATTTATTGTCAATAGAGTTTGCAAAAGTGAGAGAACAGATTACAGAAAAACAGTATTTTGAATATATAGAAGAACTTAAATCTATTCCGGAAAAGATTAATAGAATTATTGAAGATAAAGAACGTATACAGTGGTTTGCAGCAAAACAGGCAAATGCAAAGGATATTTTCTTTGTCGGCAGAGGAATTGATTATGCGGTATGCCTTGAAGGAAGTCTCAAATTAAAAGAAATAAGTTATATTCATTCTGAAGCATATGCCGCCGGGGAGTTGAAACACGGAACGATAAGTCTTATTGAGGACAATATACTTGTTATCGGCTCACTTACACAGCCGGATTTATTTGAGAAGACAGTAAGTAATATGGTTGAGTGTAAGAGCCGCGGTGCATCACTTATGGGGCTTACAACATTTGGCAATTATTCAATTGAGGATACAGCGGATTTTGTTGTATACGTTCCTAAGACAGACCCACATTTTGCAGCAAGTCTTGCAGTAGTGCCGCTTCAGCTGCTTGGCTATTATGTATCAGTTGCAAGAGGACTTGACGTAGATAAGCCTAGAAATCTGGCGAAGAGCGTGACGGTGGAGTAAAATATAGCGATTTAATAAAGAAGTACTAAATTCTGGAAAGGAAATTACTAATCTTTTATTACAAAAAATGCTGTGGCTTAACGGTTGTCGTTAAAGCCACAGCTATTTATCTTTTTATTATTTTTTTATAGTCTATAACATAAATAAATACATACATAACAGCCATTAGAGCAAATCCGCCGATAACATCTATGACAGAGTGCTGCTTTAAGAATATAGTTGACATGCAGATTAAAATGCAAAGAACAAGAGATGCATATCTGACTGCCGGTTTATTTTTAAGTGCTTTACATTTTGCAAGTGCAATGTGTACAGCAAGCGAATTGTATACATGAATACTCGGAAATACATTAGTGGATGTATCTGTTTTGTAAAGTCCTTTTACGATTTTACCACATATATTATCAGGAATATATGAAGGACGAAGTGTTAATCCATTTGGATAAATCATACATATCGTAAGTGCAAGGCTCATTCCTATTATAAGAGAGAGGGCAAATTGTACAAATTCTTTATCGGATGCTTTATAAATCATAAAAATACATGAGCCTACAACATAGAAAAACCATAAAATATATGGAATTATAAAATATTCACAAAATGGGATTTTATCGTCGAGGGGTGTATTTAAAATATGAATTCCGGGCATATCCGGCTGGATAAAATGCTCAAGCGTAAAAAACCATGGCATATATATGAATACATACAGACCATAAAGGCAACGTTTGATATATTTTTTATTTTCTTTATAACCCATAATAAAATAACCTTTCCGAAAACAAAGATATTTCATTATATCATTGATGCTGTTTTTATGCAATCAAAAGCTGAAACTTTACAAATTATATATCAATGTAATATAATAATAGGAACGATAAAAAACAAATGGAGAATGTTATGTTACAGCTTGAGCATGTAAAAAAGTCGTATGACAAAAAAGAAGTCCTTACGGATGTCACATATACATTTGAAGAGGGAAAAGTATATTCTCTTCTTGGTGGTGCAGGTGCAGGAAGAACCACATTGCTTGAGTGTATATGCGGTGATTTGTCTATAGATGACGGAACTATTGTCACAAAAGAAAAAGAGGATATATTTCTTGCTTCAAAACAGAGTATTCTTCCTATGTATATATCAGGTAATGAATTTATACATTATCTTTGTGAACTTCAGAAACAGGCAAGAGAGCCTGAGTATTATCTTGAACGCATTGGTCTTGATGAAAAAATCCGCAGCAGAATGATATGTGAATATACATTTGAAGAAAAGAAAAGAATCCAGCTTGCGGCATATCTTGTTCAGAAACCATATGTTATTATGTTTGACGAACCTTTTGATTATTGCAGTGATGAATATATAGATATGTTTCTTCGTGTTCTTAATGAGGAAGCGGAAGGTCATATTGTAATTGTTACAACAGGTATATTTGCAATGGCAAAAAGGATTGCTAAAGATGTGCTTGTTTTAAGTAATGGCGAGATAAATGAAGTTACTTATGAGATGATAGATATTCCTGAAATTAAAAAAGCGATATTTGATATATTGGGAGAATTAGAAGAATGATTATTTTCAAGAAAATGTTTGCCGAGAAGATTCTGAGATTCCACGAAGCAATGAACAGATTCTCAGAGCTGCTTATGCGTATGCCGCATCTTGGTGACAAGATAAGAAATCAGATAGAAGAGAATGATAATTACAGATTAAAGATGACATTTGGCGTGATTGCCCAGATTGGCATTGTTTTATTTGAACTTTTACGCAAATTTTTATATGTCGGATTTTTTGTGTATCTGCCATACAGAATTATAGCACATTTTTGTCCGCTCATTGCATCACACAGAGAGCTGACAATGATATTTTTGTTTTTTATGCTTTCAACAATATGTGGAAGTCTGGCAAATACCACGCTTATGTCGATGGGTGACAGGGATTATCTTATGATAAGAATAATGTTAATAAGCCCGTACATGAATTTTCTCGGAAAGATTGTATACAAGATTGCGACAGATCTGGTTTATTTTACAATTATACTTACGATATTCGGTATTTCATTCGGACATAGTCTTGCACTGAGTATAGTTACGGCATCACTTCGTCCGGTTGGTGAGATGATTGCTATTATTATGTTTGATAAAATAAAAGCGATTTATAATAACAGAGGTATTTACAATGGATTAGTAATGGCATTATGCGTTATTATTGCATATGGAGTGCCGGTATTCCAGAGAAAGCTTTCACCAGAGTGGATGTCAGTAGTTCATCCGGGATTTGTAATATTTATGGTACTGATTGGTGCCGGGGCATCATTTTTCCTGTGGTGGTACAAACATTACAGAAAGATAATGAGAGAAGCTATGTATATAAAACGCGAAATGTAAGCGGTTTTTGAATGGAAATAGTTATTTATAAAAATAGAGCAGGGAGAAAGAGGTGGCTGATATGTCAGATAAGAAAAAGATTTATAATATAATCCTTAAAGCAGCGATAGCAGCCGGATTTATCCTTGTTTTCTGGTTTATATGGTATTATCATTACCGAGAAGATAAGGCTGGACAGATAGTTTTGAAGTCGCGTTATACGTTCAGCGTCCGCATAGATTCTAGCGGAAATGTAGTAAATGGCGAGGAGGACAGTGATTCGGTTGACCATACACTTGCGGATGCATTCGGCAATCTGAAGATTGATGAAATCGGTGATGTATGGATAAGAGAGTTTACTGCACAGTATACACAGAAATATCTTGCATGGTCAAAGCAGCTTAAAAAGATAACACTCAATAAAACCCAGATTTTAAATGAGAGCGAAAATACCGTTTTAATAAGTTTTTCAGCCGGAATGAATGAACATGATTCGGAAAATTTTGCTTCATGGAATGGTGTACTTGATGATGGAAGATTAAGCTGTGAGTGGGTTGTGTCATTTTACATAGATAATCATTACGACGGAACAGCTACTATTTATGTAAAATCAATTGATACACCTGAAGATTATGGAATTGCCCAATATAATCAGAATAAGAAAAATAATGTTGATAAAGTTGACGAGACACAGAAAAAGTCACTTACAAATTATGAGATAAAAAATAATACATTGTCAGTTACATATGATGGCGGTGAAAAGTATATTAATGTTCCGGTTGATACTTCAAATCTGCTTTTCTCAGGCGATTCAACGACTGAACTTAAAAAGGGAAGTTATTATATAAGTACGACAAAGACTGCATTTGTATATGGAGGAAAAGTATCGGGAAATAATAAGGTTCCTGTAACTCTTGTATATACAAATGACATGGGTGCTAACTGGATTACATGTGAAATTGATAAAATATACACATCTACATATTATTATGTGGAATTTTTTGATGAAAATTCAGGTGTCATGGCAGTTGGATATGATAAAAATGAGCAGCAGCAGTCATCACGGATTTATTCGACAACAGACGGTGGAGAGACATGGAACACGGTCGGTGCCGGACCTGCGACTAATATAATAAAAGGTATTAAGTATATTGACGAAAAGATTGGATTTTTCTGCTATGATTATGTTGACGGAATGGACAGCAATCTTTACATGACATCTGATTCAGGAAAGACATTTTCAAAGATAATCCTTGAACCACAGGAACTTGACAGTACAGCACTTGATGCCGTTTCATCCGGTCAGTCGTCATCTGCTGATAATAAGCTGAAGTGGTCTGATGTATATAAGGAGGCTCTTGTGCCTGTATATGGAAGCGACGGAACAATAACGGTATACCTTACGCAGGGAGCCGGCGGCGTTTATAATAACGGAAAAACGGCAGCCATGTATCAGTCAACAGATAAGGGCACAACATTCAAATATATTGGACAGTATGAAATTAACAAGAATAATTAGCAATAATCGTTATAGGAAAAAATTTATAAAAATACCTGAAATTGCATAAAACTTGATTGATTTCATACTTGAAAAAAACTCGATAGTGTGGTAAAATTTATAAAATTTGAGAAAAAAGGCAATTTTTTGTCTTTTTTTTTGTCCAAAATACGAAAGGAACAGGTGGCATTCATGAAAGCATTTTTAATACTTGAAGACGGAACAGTGTTTAGCGGAACCAGCATTGGTGCTGAACGTGAAGTTATAAGTGAGATTGTCTTCAATACGTCGATGACAGGATATTTGGAGGTTCTTACTGACCCATCATATGCAGGACAGGCAGTAACAATGACATATCCATTAATTGGTAATTACGGTATCTGCTATAAAGATATGGAGTCTTTAAAGGCATGGCCGGATGGATTTATTGTGAGAGAACTTTCCAGAATGCCAAGTAACTTCAGATGTGAAGATACTATACAGAAATTCCTCGTTGATAATAATATTCCGGGTATAGCAGGAATCGACACAAGAGCACTTGCTAAGATTCTTCGTGAAAAGGGTACGATGAACGGAATGATTACAACAAATGAAAATTATAATCTTGAAGAGGTTCTTCCTAAGATTAAAGAATATACAGTTTCAGGCGTTGTCAAAAAGGTTACATGTAAAGAGAAGAGTGTACTTAATGGTGATGGATTTAAAGTTGCTCTTTTGGATTTTGGTGCAAAGAAAAATATTGCTCGTTCATTAAATAACAGAGGCTGCGAGGTTACTATCTATCCTGCCGAGACTAAGGCAGAAGAGATTCTTGCTTCAAATCCTGACGGAATTATGCTTTCCAACGGTCCTGGAGATCCTAAGGAATGTACGGAAATTATTGAAGAATTAAAGAAGCTTTATGCAAGTGATGTACCTATGTTTGCAATATGTCTCGGACATCAGCTTATGGCTCTTGCAACAGGTGCAGATACTCACAAGCTTAAATATGGACATCGTGGTGCAAACCATCCTGTAAAAGATCTGAAGACAGGCCGTGTATACATTTCATCACAGAACCATGGATATGTTGTAGACGAGACAACACTTGATCCGAATGTGGCTAATCCTGCATTTGAAAATGTTAATGATAAGACTAATGAGGGTCTTGAATATGTAGGTAAGAATATATTTACGGTTCAGTTCCATCCGGAAGCATGTGCAGGTCCTCAGGATACAGCATATCTTTTTGACAGATTTATTGACATGATGAAGATGAAGAAGGAGGAACAGTAAGATGCCAAAGAATCCAAATATTAAAAAAGTATTAGTAATCGGTTCAGGTCCTATTGTAATCGGACAGGCAGCAGAGTTCGACTATGCCGGAACACAGGCTTGTCGTTCATTAAAGGAAGAGGGCATAGAGGTAGTCTTAGTCAATTCCAATCCTGCTACAATCATGACAGATAAAGATATTGCTGATGAGGTATATATTGAACCTCTTACAGTAAAAGCATTAGAGCAGATTATTTTAAAGGAAAAGCCTGACAGTATTCTTCCGACACTCGGTGGACAGGCCGGACTTAATCTTGCAATGGAAATTGCAGAGACAGGTTTCCTTGAGGAACATAACGTAAAACTTATCGGTACAACTGCACTTACAATTAAGAAAGCAGAAGACCGTCTTATGTTTAAAGAGACAATGGAAAAAATCGGTGAGCCTTGTGCTGCTTCGCTTGTTGTTAATGATGTTGAATCAGGTGAGGCATTTGCAGCCAAAATCGGTTATCCTGTAGTTTTACGTCCTGCATACACACTCGGCGGAAGCGGCGGTGGTATCGCACATAATGTAACAGAATTAAGAGAAATTCTTGAAAATGGTCTCCGTCTTTCAAGAGTTGGTGAAGTTTTAGTAGAACGCTGTATCGCAGGCTGGAAGGAAATCGAGTACGAAGTTATGCGTGACAGCAACGGTAACTGCATTACAGTCTGCAACATGGAAAATATCGACCCTGTAGGTGTACATACAGGTGACAGTATCGTAGTTGCACCTTCACAGACACTTTCAGACAAGGAATATCAGATGCTTCGTACATCTGCATTAAATATTATTGATGAACTCGGAATAACAGGTGGATGTAATGTGCAGTATGCACTTAATCCTGACAGCTTTGAATACTGTGTAATCGAAGTAAATCCTCGTGTCAGCCGTTCATCAGCACTTGCTTCTAAGGCAACAGGTTATCCGATTGCCAAGGTTGCAGCAAAGATTGCACTCGGTTATACACTTGATGAAATCAAGAATGCAATTACAGGAAAGACATATGCAAGTTTTGAGCCTGCACTTGACTACTGTGTAGTTAAGATTCCAAGACTTCCGTTTGATAAGTTCATCTCTGCAAAGAGAACACTTACAACACAGATGAAAGCAACCGGTGAAGTAATGAGTATCGCCAACAACTTTGAGGGCGGTCTTATGAAGGCTATCCGTTCACTTGAACAGCATGTTGACAGTCTGATGTCATATGATTTTACAAAGCTTACAGATGAAGAACTTCTCGAAGAACTTGCAATTGTAGATGACAGAAGAATCTGGAAGATAGCTGAAGGTTTAAGAAGAAATATTCCTGCTGAAAAGATGCATGATATTACAAAGATAGACCTTTGGTTTATTGATAAACTCAAGATTATTGTAGAGATGGAGAATTCATTAAAGAATGAACCGCTCACAGAAGAACTTTTAAAAGAAGCAAAGAGAATTGAATTTCCTGATAATGTAATAGCACAGCTTACAGGAAAGACAGAAAAAGAAATCAAAGAATTAAGAGATAAGTATGATATTCATGCTGCTTTTAAGATGGTTGATACATGTGCTGCTGAGTTTGAGGCAACAACACCTTATTATTATTCAGTATTCGGCAGTGAAAATGAAGCTGTAAAGACTAATGACAAGAAGAAAGTTCTTGTACTTGGTTCAGGTCCTATAAGAATCGGACAGGGTATCGAATTTGACTTCTGTTCAGTTCATTGTACATGGTCGTTCAAAGAGCAGGGATATGAGACAATTATTATTAATAATAACCCTGAGACAGTATCAACTGACTTTGATATTGCCGACAAGCTTTATTTTGAGCCATTGACACCGGAAGATGTACAGAATGTAGTTGATTTTGAAAAACCTGACGGAGCAGTAGTACAGTTTGGTGGACAGACAGCTATCAAGCTTACGGAAGCACTTATGAAGATGGGTGTACCTATTCTTGGTACAAGTGCGGAAGATGTAGATGCTGCCGAGGATAGAGAGTTATTTGATGAAATTCTTGAAAAATGTGAGATTCCAAGAGCTAAAGGTCAGACAGTATTTACTGTAGAAGAGGCTTTAAAGGCAGCCAACGAACTTGGCTATCCTGTACTCGTAAGACCTTCATACGTACTTGGCGGACAGGGTATGCAGATTGCTGTATCAGATGAAGATGTAGTTGAATTCATGAATATCATCAATAGAATTAAACAGGATCATCCAATTCTTGTAGATAAGTATCTCATGGGTAAGGAAATAGAAGTAGATGCTGTATGTGACGGTGAAAATATTCTCATTCCTGGTATCATGGAGCATATCGAGAGAGCCGGAATTCACTCAGGTGACAGTATTTCAGTATATCCTGCAAAGTCACTTACACCTAGAATTACAGACATGATTGTTGATTACACTGCAAAACTTGCACGTTCACTTCACGTAAAGGGCTTAATCAATATCCAGTTTATTGTATACAACGACCAGGTATATGTAATTGAGGTAAATCCTCGTTCAAGCCGTACAGTACCTTATATCAGCAAGGTTACAGGTATTCCTATTGTAAAACTTGCAACAAAGGTAATCACGGGAAGCAAGATTACAGATATGGGTTACGAACCGGGCTTACAGAAGAAATCAGACTACTATGCAATCAAGATGCCTGTGTTCTCATTTGAGAAAATCCGTGGTGCAGATATCAGCTTAGGACCTGAGATGAAGTCTACAGGTGAGTGCCTTGGTATTTCAAAAGATTTCGATGAGGCACTTTACAAAGCATTCCAGGGTGCAGGAATATGTCTTCCAAAGCATAAGCAGATTATTATGACTCTCTGCGATGCAGATAAGGAAGATGGTGTAGATATAGCACAGAGATTTGAGGCACTTGGATATAAAATTTATGCTTCAAGAGGAACAGCTAAAGTATTGAAGGAACATGGTGTCCATGCAATTCAGGTAAATAAGATTGGACAGGAAGCACCAACACTTCTTGATTTAATTCTTGAACATAAGATTGACCTTGTTATTGATACACCTGAAAATGGTATTGAGAGAGCAAGAGACGGTTTCCTTATCAGACGTTATGCTATTGAGACAGGCGTTCACTGCCTTACTAGTCTTGATACAGCTCATGCACTTATTTCAAGTCTTGAGCATGCATTTAACAATAGGGATCTTTCAATTGTTGATATTGCAGAAATATAAAAATTACATTGCAGGCACGTAACAGAGGTGGCGTGTAAAGCTTAAAAGAGGCTGCTTTCATAGGAAGGCAGCCTTTTGAAGTTATAAGATAATCCTGTTAAGACGGGAATAAAGGAGAAAAGATGCTTAATCTGAATATAAATTGCGATATTTTGCAGGAAAAAAATATAGTTAGGTTTAATGGTGCAGCACTTGAACTTATGAGGTATGAGGGGCAGGAAATACAGGTAAATACATATATTTATCTTGAAAAAGACGGTAAAAAATATCAGTTTATAACATATAATCACTGCGATGCACAAAAAAATGTATCGCTTGACAAAAAAATAATATGTGAGGAAATACAAAATTATGAATTTCCGGAAGAAACAAGAAAGAACCAGATAATATATTATCTTCCGCCTGAGGGAAAAGAAGAGACAGCACTTACGAAGCTTACAAGAAGACGTGAGCAGGATGATTATGATGGTGCATTTCCGGGAGATAATGTGTCAGGCTGTGAATATTTTGCATGGCTTAATGCCGATGGTGATGACAATTATATGGTGCTTTTATCAACTAAAAATCTTACAATGGTTTTCAGGCCGCAGTTTATGGATAAATTCGGCATAGATATGCTGGCACAAAGAGATCATGAGTTGTTTGAAAATGTATTTACAGAAGGAAATGTTATAAAATTTGATGGTGCTTTGATGGGAATTGTAAAAATTTCTGATATTTATGCAGTAGAAACATGTATTTACATTGAAAAAGACGGTGAAAAATATGTATACAGATGTCTTGAAAAATTCGATGAATGCCGTGAAGAGATAATTAAAAATACAAGATTTTACCGCGAAATAAGTTTTTGTAAAACGGAAGAATTTGATATTCCGGACGGGTCGGAATATGCGATGCTTGACTGTTATATTTCATATGATGATAAACCGGTTATGATAAAGAAAACAGGCAGGGCACAGTACGGAAAATATGTTCCGTTTGAAGATAAAGATGTCGAGGCAAGAGGCTGTGGATATTTTAATGCAGTGCTTGAAAACCAAGTGGATAAAGACAGTGAAAATATAATTTATCTCACGATTGAGGCATGCCGTAAGACAAGGTATAAAAAGTTGAAAAACATGCTTTGATGTGTTAAAATAAATACAATTTAACATGATTGGAGAACAGTATGGACGCTAGAAGAGCACAGGATTTATTAAAACATATTACACAGGATGAAGATTATGGCTTAAAGGCTATGCAGAAGGCATCACTTGCAGAATGTATATCAATGGTTAATAATGTTCTTCCTGAATGCCAGAAAAAGGCATATGAAGACGGCAATGATAATGATGCGGGCTTTTTTTCAAAGATGACAGAAAATTACAGAGCACTTATAATTGACAAGATAAAGGAAGAAAATCTTTTATGGATTGCATATACAGATTTGACAGGATATCCGTATATGATTGATGGTGACATGATTGTTATCTATGATTTTGCGGCAGCAAAGCAGATTGAAGCAGACCTCAATAAAGCAGGATACAGAGTTACATTCGGCAATGTTGACAAGGATGCTTTCAAAACAGAGATTGCACATATGTACAGAAACGGTTATAAGAAAATCCGTTTTATGGATGGAAAGATGGAACCTTTTGTTGTAGAAAGAGAAGAGTTATATCCGTATGAAGAATTTTTCAAAGATGATTATATAACTAATCCGGGACTTCAGGCTGCAATGCTCAATTATTTTCAGGAATTCAGAAAGCAGGCTCCGCTTGAAAACAGAGGTGATATATTAAAACGCCGCGAGCAGATTATGATTGATATGATGCTCAATGCTGAATATATGGTTCCTTGTGTTAAGGAAGAGACTGAAGAAGAGGTTGAGATTTCGCATCATTTTATAGACATAACAGACCGTGTTACAGAAAAAGAAGAGGGTGAGCATGTGATTGCCATCCCTGTATTCACAGATGGTTTTGAGATGGACAAGTGTTATGAAGGACATCATGAGAATATGCTCTATAAGTTTAATGAACTTGTATCGCTTATGGATGAGCTTGGAGCTTCAGGCATAATAATCAACTGTCTCGGTATCAGCTATTTTATGAGAACAGCACTTATGAAAAAGATACTTAAATAAATTTTTGACAATTTATATTAAAAATAAAAATAACCCGGAATTATCACAGACCATGTAAGGCTGTGGATACATTCCGGGTATATTTATGTCTGTGCCTGATTACTTGAGGAAATCCTGACGCATAGGATTAAATACGTCTACAAGTTTTCCTTCTTCAAGACAGGTAACACCATGTTCTACGTTAGATGGCATGTAAACGCTGTCGCCTTTATTTACAATCTTAGTCTCACCGCCGATTGTGAATTCAAAACTTCCCTCAGCAATGTAAGTAATCTGTAAATGCTCATGTTTGTGAAAATTTCCCTTAGAACCTTTCTTAAAAGAAATCTCGCACATCATAAGGTCGTCTGAATAACATAAAATTTTTCTTGTAACTCCCGGTTCGCAGTCTGTAGGAATTACGTCTTTATTAAATCTGAACATAAAAATTCTCCTTTCTAAGTGTCAGTTCTGCATTACAACTGCAAACTGATTATTTATACTGTAACCACTATAAAACAAAAAGGGTGAAATAACAATAAAAATATGGTACGATATATTTAAAAAACAGATTTATTGCTTTTTGGAGGAATTTTATGTATTTTTTGTGGCTGGCAGCAGCATTGATATGTTTTGCATATTATATACTTTGTGCATCATATGCAGGTATAGGCTCGTCGTTTATATTTATATGGCTTATAGGAGGTATATTTTTTTCAGTGGTATTCGGAGTAAGATTCGCACATGTAATGGGAATTATATCTGTATCACATAAAATTTCAACTGCTTTTGCGGCAGTTATGATAATTGGTGTCATATTATTTGTTATGTTGGAGTGCCTCGTTATTTCGGGGATGACGGAAAATACAGATGAGGACTGCCGTTATGTAATAGTTCTCGGATGTCAGATAAGAGGTGACAGAATAACAAGGTCATTAAGGAAAAGGCTTGACAAAGCTTATGATTACGGCAAAAAACATGAAGATGCGGTTATAATTGTATCAGGTGGTAAAGGCAATGGCGAAAATACGACAGAAGCAGAAGCTATGTTTAACTATCTCGTTGAAAAAGGAATCAGCCCTGAAAGAATCATACAGGAAGATAAATCTTACAATACAGACCAGAATATGAGATACAGTGCAAAACTGATGGATGATACAACAGCAAAGACAGCCATTGTCACAAGTAATTTTCATGTATACCGGGCAAAAAAGCTGGCTGCGGCAAAAGGCATAACAAATACTTATGGAATTGCCGCAGGCAGCGATAAAGTTCTTATAACTAATTATATGGTAAGAGAAGCTATAGGAATATTAAAGGATTTTATCTGCCATAATTTTTAGATGGAAAAAGGTGCGTATATGAATATTTGCACCTTATTTTGCAAAAAATTCAGCTACTTTGCCGGATATGTCAATTCCTTTGGCATATCCTTCATCATACATATTAAGAATTTTTTCTTTGTCTCTTTCAAGTCTTGAAAAACCTTCTGTTGAGTCAGGTCGTATGACAATAACTTTGCCCTCTTTTTCAAGACGTCTTAATTTTTTCAGGCTGTGATTGTATCTTCCGGCACGTTTCACAAGGTCTATCGCGATATTAGGATAGCGGTGATAAGCTCTTGCCATAGCTTTTGTAGATGATGTTGTTGATTTTTTATATCCTGATTCTCTTGTCAGGACTACAACAACTCTGTCACAGCCGTCTTCAAATGCTTTTTCATATGGAATTGAGTCACTCAGACCACCATCAAGGTAAGGTGTGTCATTAATATATATATTAGGAAAAAGAATTGGAAGGGCACATGTCGCTTTAAGGATAAGATTGCTGCGGTCGGCTGTTGTGTATTTCATATATTCAGGTTCACCTGTTAAAACATTTGTCACAACAGCATAAAATTCACCATGGAATTTGTCAAATTCGTCATAATCGAATGGAACAAGTTTATTAGGGATTGTGTCATATGCAAAATCGAGTCCGTAATAACATTTATTTTTGGGATTAAGAAGATTATTGATACCCATATAACGCTTATCATCGCAGTAATCAAGGATGATTTTCAAATTCCGGCCAGGCTGTCTTGAGGCGTATGAAACGCCATATGCAGCACCTGCGGAAACACCTATTATGTAGTCAGGCATAATATTTTTTTCAAGAAAAGCATCCATTACGCCGCATGAAAATATAGTCCTGAAAGCACCGCCTTCAAATACGATTCCAGTTTTCATAAATCAAGATTCTCCTTATTTTTGATAAAACTATTTTCGTCTTAAAATGATTTAATGTCAATAGACATTTTGACAATCTTACTTTATAATAAAATTGAAGTTACAATAGTTTTTGGAATAGAGGAATTGGTAAATGACAGATAATAATATTCACAGAGCAAATAAACGCGGAATGGTTCTTGCGATTGACATGGGAAATACTAATATAGTTATCGGTTGTATAGATGATGATAAAGTTTATTTTGAAGAGAGACTGGCAACAGATCTGAAAAAGACAGAACTTGAGTATGTAGTTCTTATAAAGACAGTGCTTGAACTTTATGGAATAGACAGCAGCCAGATAAGCGGTGCCATAATTTCATCGGTTGTGCCACAGCTTGTAAATATAATCCGTGAAGCAGTCGAGAAGCTTATTGATATAACACCGATGGTTGTTGGACCGGGAGTGAAGACAGGACTTAATATACATATGGATGAGCCAAGACGTGTCGGAAGTGACCTGATTGTTGATGCAGTTGCAGCAATAAAAGAATATGGTGCACCGGTAATGATTATTGATATGGGTACAGCGACAACAATTTCGATTGTTGATGATAAAGGCAGCTATGTCGGCGGAGTCATTCTTCCGGGAATACGTGTATCGGTTGATGCACTTGCATCAAGAACAGCACAGCTCCCGCGTATAAGCCTTGAAGCTCCCGGACATGTAATCGGCAAGAATACGCTTGACTGCATGAAGAGCGGTGTGGTTTATGGCAATGCGTCATGTATAGACGGAATGATAGACAGAATGGCAGATGAAATCGGAATTCCGCTTGCATCAAAGGAAAATCCGCATGGAATCAAGGTGGTTGCAACAGGTGGACTGTCGAGGGTGATTGTGCCGGAGTGCAGACATGATATAATAGTTGACCATGCATTGTTATTAAAGGGTCTGAAGATAATATATGATAAAAATGTAGAATGATTTGTATTTATGCGGCAGGCCAGGTAGATATGTGACGGTATGAATTCCGGTATCAGCCGCATGATAAGGGAGAGAAAAGATATGTTAAAAGGTAAAAATGTGATTCTTGGAGTTACAGGAAGTATTGCAGCATACAAAATAGCAAGTCTTGCAAGTGCATTAAAAAAGCTTTCGTGTAATGTTGATGTAATTATGACAGAAAATGCATGTAATTTTATTAATCCGATTACATTTGAGACACTTACGGGAAATAAATGCCTTGTAGATACATTTGACAGAAATTTTCAGTACAGCGTAGAACATGTTTCACTTGCAAAGAAAGCAGATTTATTTCTTGTCGCTCCTGCATCGGCGAATTTTATCGGCAAAGCAGCAAACGGTATAGCTGATGATATGCTTACGACAACATTTATGGCATGTGAGTGTAAAAAAATAGTTTCACCGGCTATGAATACGAGGATGTTTAACAATCCGGTTGTCAAAGACAATATGAAAAAACTTGAAAGTTATGGTATTGATGTTATAAATCCAGCAAGCGGATATCTTGCATGTGGTGATACGGGAGAGGGCAAGATGCCTGAACCGGAGGTGCTTCTTTCATATATTTTAAGAGAACTTGCACATGAGAAAGATATGAAAGGGCTTAAAGTATGTGTCACAGCAGGACCGACAAGAGAAACGATTGACCCTGTGAGATTTATATCTAACCGTTCAACAGGAAAGATGGGCTTTGCACTTGCTAAAAATGCCATGGAAAGAGGTGCTGATGTAACGCTTGTATCGGGACCTGTGGAATTAAAGGATGTACCATTTGTAAAAATGGTTCACGTTGAATCGGCAAGACAGATGTTTGAAGCGGTGACAAAAGAGGCAGAAACGGCAGATATAATAGTGAAAGCTGCAGCGGTTGCTGATTACAGACCGGCGGTTGTGGCAGATGAAAAAATCAAGAAAAAAGACGGCGATATGTCAATTGCACTTGAAAGAACGGATGACATAATAGGCACACTTGGTAAAACGAAACGTGATAATCTGTTCCTTTGCGGATTTTCAATGGAGACGGAACATATGCTTGAGAATTCAAAAGCAAAGCTTGAAAAGAAAAATCTTGATATGATAATTGCCAATAATGTGAAAGTCAAAGGTGCAGGCTTCGGGACGGATACGAATGTTGTAACACTGATAACAAAAGATGAGATAAAAGAGCTTCCGATTATGAGTAAGGAAGATGTGGCAGATGAGATTTTTAACAATATTCTTGCAAATAGAAAGGGGATAGTATGAAGAACTGGAAAGCAAAAACAATTATAGCAGGAACAATACTGCTTCTTATTGTAGCATCGGTTTATTATTATATAGCACTTCCGGCAATTAATATTCATTCGCCGGGATTCTGGAAGTTTATAATAGTTGTGCTTGTTGCCGCAATGATTATATATCTGCTGTTTCAGACTCGTTTTACGCAGAGTGCGGGGAGTGGGTATTTTTCGGCAGACAGATTTGGTATAGAATTTAAGACACCGCAGTCTGCAAAGATATTTAAGATAATGGCAGCAGTATGTATTGTGGTCGCTGCTGTTTTTGCCATTGGAAGCCTATTATCTTCAAAGATTATAAATGCTTCAAAATATCAGAAGCTTCTTGATGTTGAGACAAGAAGTTTTAAAGATGATATAAAAGAAGTTTCGTATGATCAGATTCCGATTCTTGACAAGGATTCGGCAGAGACAATCGGTAATCGTGTTATGGGAACAATGGTTGACCTTGTATCGCAGTTTGAAGTAAATGACATGTATACACAGATTAATTATAAGAACAAACCTGTGAGAGTTTCACCTTTACAATATGGAAGCCTGATAAAGTGGCTTACTAACAAATCAGACGGAATACCGGGATATATAAGAATTGACATGACAACACAGCAGGCTGAAGTTGTGCGTCTTGAAAAAGGCATCAGATATTCGACAAGTGACCATTTTGGTAGAAATATATACAGACATTTAAGATTTGCGTATCCGACATATATGTTTGATGATATAAGATTTGAGATTGATGATGACGGAACACCGTACTGGATATGTCCGGCAAAGAAATATAATGTAGGACTTTTCGGTGGTGTTACAGTAGGCCGTGTTGTTTTATGCAATGCTGTTACGGGACAGATGCAGGATTATGACGTAAGTGAAGTTCCACAGTGGGTAGACAAGGTTTATTCGGCTGATATGCTTATAAATCTATATGATTATTATGGAACACTCAAACACGGATTTTTGAACAGTGTACTGCGTCAGAAAGATTGTGTGAAAACTACTGACGGCTATAATTATATAGCTCTTGATGATGATGTATGGGTTTATACCGGTATAACATCAGTAGGACAGGATAAATCCAACGTAGGTTTTGTTCTTATGAACCAGAGAACCATGGAGACACGTTATTATGAGATTTCCGGTGCAGAAGAGAATTCTGCGATGAGTTCGGCTGAGGGAAAAGTGCAGCATCTTAATTATGCGGCAACATTTCCGCTGCTTCTTAATGTAGGAGGTGAGCCGACATATTTCATGGCTTTAAAGGACAGTGCCGGACTTGTAAAATCTTATGCTATGCTTAATATTGAAAAATATCAGAATGTTGCAATCGGCGAAACAGTGAGTGAATGTGAAGCTAATTATATTAAAATGATGTCACAGAGTGGTGTCATAACGCAGGAAAAGCAGGAAGAGAAAAACATTTCCGGAACAATAACAAAAATAATACAGACAGTAGTTGATGGCAATTCTCATTTTTATATAACAATTGACTCTTCGGATGCAATATTTGATGTCAATGTGATAGAAAATCCTGAGATAATAAAATATAATGTGGGTGATGTCATAAAACTGTCTTATACGGAAAATGATAAAACTAATGATGCAAAACCTGTAAAATAAAATAATCAGACATAATATAAGTGATATAATTGGTTAAATTGATTGTAAAATTTTTGCAAATGTAGTATAATGAACAAAATTAGCAATGTAATTTTTAAGGAGAAGGAAAATGGATATTATTGTTAAGTATATTGACGAGCTTTTAGAGAAAAGCACACCTGAAGCACCAATGTGGAATATTGAAAAGATTAAGCAGGGACTTAAATCTAAATGGAATTATATTGATGGATGTATGATTAAGGCCGTACTTCAGATGTATGCAATTTCAAAAGACGAAAAATATCTTAAATTTGCAGATGATTTTATTGATTATCGTGTATTTGAGGATGGAACAATTGACGGATATAATGTTGGTGAGAAAAATATCGATAATGTTAATGCGGGTAAGACACTTTTTGAACTTTATGACCTGACAGGAAAGGAAAAGTACAGAAAAGCAATTGACCTTGTTTATTCGCAGATAGAGATTATGCCAAGATGTAAATCTGGCAATTTCTGGCATAAAGATATATATCCAAATCAGGTATGGCTTGATGGCATGTATATGGGACAGCCATTTTATCTTGAATATGAGACAAGATTTAATAACAGAAAGAACTATGATGATATTTTCTCACAGTTTAAGTTTGTAATTGAAAATATGAGAAATCCACTTAACGGATTATATTTCCATGCAATGGATACAAGCAGAGAAGCATTCTGGTGTGATAAGGTAACAGGCCTTTCACAGCTCAGCTGGCTTCGTGCAATTGGCTGGTATTCAATGGCACTTCTTGACAGCCTCGAAATTGTAGACAATTCAGACCATAAGTTTGATGCAGAAGTTAAGATGTTACAGGATGCATTTGTTGATTTGATTAATTCAATGATTAAATATCAGGATGAGAGCGGTATGTGGTATCAGATAGTTAATTATGGCGGAATGGACAAGAATTATCTTGAGACAAGCGGAAGCTCAATTATGGCATATGCATTGCTTAAAGGTGTAAGACTTGGCATTCTTCCTGAATCATATGTAGAATATGCTAAGAAAGCTATTGATGGTATTTGTGACAAGTATTTAAAGACAAAAGAAGGCGAGATGTCACTTGGAGGAATTTGTCTTGTTGCCGGACTTGGCGGTAAAGACAGAAGACCGGGTACATATGATTATTACATGTCAGAACCAATCGTTGAAGATGATGCAAAGGGTGTTGGACCATTCCTTCTTGCATATACAGAATTATTAAGATATCAGAATAAGTAAAATGATGGGGACGTGCATAAGAATTATGTGCGTCCCTTTTTTTAAAAATCTGTGTGGCACATTTGTTATACAGAAGATTATTTGATTAATAAAATAAAGTCATTCTAAAGAAGCAAAAGAAAGGGAAAAATATGAAGCCATATATAACAGCGGAAGAAGTAATAGAAAAGCAGGGAGAAAATCAGAGAACATATCGTTTTCTTACAACAGAAAATGGTTGTGTAAACGGATGTGCTTCAGGAACAACAGTTTATGCAAATACAGAATTTTCAGACCATCCGGGTGCACATGATGATCAGGAAGGTTTTTATGTGCTTGAAGGTGAAGGTTTTGCCAAGCTTGATGATTTGGTATTTCCGATAAAAGCAGGAGATTCATTTGTTGCACTTGCGGGAGTAAAACACACATTAAGAACTAAAGAAGGATGTACTCCTGTAAAAGTATTCTGGTTTCACAGTGGCATTTAAGAATGTATTAAGATGAGAAATTTTATCGTCTGACGCAAAATAACTAAAATAAAAAAGTTGTGGCATGACTTTTGTTGATGTATAATAAATCACAAATTGAATGATTGAAAAGGAGAAATAAAATGTTTAAGATTAATGACAATTATCTCAAATTGCCGGGAAGTTATCTTTTTTCAACAGTTGCAAAGAAAGCTGCCGCATTTACGGCTGCCAATCCTGACAAGAAAGTTATCAAGTTAAGTATTGGCGATGTAACGCAGCCTCTTGCACCTGCAATAATCGATGCATTGCATAAATCAGTTGATGAGATGGCTCACGCAGAGACATTCCATGGCTATGCACCTGATTTGGGATATGAATTTTTAAGAAGCACAATTGCTGAAAATGATTACAAGAGCCGTGGATGTGATATTTCTGCAGATGAAATTTTTGTGAGTGATGGTGCCAAGTCTGATTCTGGTAACATTGGGGATATTTTCTCCGTAGATAATAAAATTGCAGTTTGTGACCCTGTATATCCTGTATATGTTGATACTAATGCAATGTCAGGAAGAACAGGAGATTATCTTGTTGACCAGCAGAAGTGGAGCAACGTAATCTATATGCCATGTACAGAAGCAACTAACTTTGCACCTGAGATTCCAAAGGAAACACCTGATATCATTTATCTTTGTTTTCCTAATAATCCTACAGGTTCAACTATCACAAAATCACAGCTTCAGGAATGGGTTGATTATGCTAATAAAGTAGGTGCTGTTATCATATATGATGCGGCTTATGAGGCATATATTTCAGAAGATGATGTTCCACATTCAATCTATGAGTGTGAAGGTGCAAGAACATGTGCCATTGAGCTTAGAAGCTTTTCTAAGAATGCAGGATTTACAGGTTTAAGACTTGGATTTACTGTAATTCCTAGAGATTTAAAGAGTGGTGAGACAACACTTCACAGTCTTTGGGCAAGAAGACACGGAACTAAGTTTAATGGTGCTCCTTATATCGTTCAGCGTGCAGGCGAGGCTGTATATTCAGAAGCTGGCAAAAATCAGACAAAAGAGCAGATTGCTTACTATATGAAGAATGCAAAGGTTATCAAGGAAGGTCTTAAAGAGGCAGGATATTCTGTATCAGGCGGTGTAAACGCACCATATATCTGGTTAAAGACACCTGATAATATGTCATCATGGGATTTCTTTGATTATCTTCTTGAAAAAGCTAATGTACTTGGTACACCTGGTTCAGGTTTCGGTCCAAGCGGTGAAGGATACTTCAGATTGACTGCATTTGGTTCATATGAGAATACAGTCGAGGCTATTGAAAGAATCAAAAGAATGTAATTAATAATATTTTAAATATGTATCCGTAATATAAAAGCTGTCGTCAAGGGAAATGTCAGATATCCGTTGGCGGCAGCTTTTTATATAGTTCATTATTTTATATCATTAAGACATGGAAGGCCGTGTTTATCCAAATCACAGTTAATATTCATAACAGAAAAATCATCTGTATTTATATGTTTTATAATAATGGCGTCACGTATATTTTTTGGATAAAGAATTCCTGCCTGTGCAATTTCAAGAGCTCTCTTTGTTTCTGTAATATTCATGTGTGCGGCTATGCAGAGACATATGATTTTTTCCCTGCCGGGATTGCTGCGTGTTCCGTTTACTATCTGATAAGCATAATCGGGCAGACCGCTTTCTTTTATAGCATTTTTTAATGGAATACTTTTTTCTGCCAGAATTGAATTGTAATAAGCTGAAAATGTGAGTGCATTATTTTTGTCATCAGAATAGTTGTTAAATGTATTTTCAGAAATATATTTTTCAAATTCTTCATCATTTTTTATATTTCCAAGCTGCCCAAGAAGCCCGGAAGTTCTTTTGTCTGAAATCATAAGTCAAAATTCCCTTTGCGTTTGATTAAATTGTTTATTATAGTATAATTAATAAAAATGAAGTATGCAAGTTGAAGGTGAATTATGAGCAGTGAAATTGAAAATGAGTGCAGGTTGTCATATTTTAAAGTTATAGGAACGGTTAATGAAAAACATAACGTATATTATGTCCAGAATGTAGAAGATAAAAAAATATATGTGAAAAAGACACTTTCTGTATATAACAAGGATGTTTATGAATACATAAAAAGCACAGGAAGTGCATTTTACCCGAAAATATATGAATGTGTTGAGAAGGATAATCATCTTATTGTAATTGAAGAGTATATTAACGGTGATACGCTGGAAGAGATTATAAGAAAGCGGGGCATGCTCAGCGAAAAGGAGACAGGAGACATTGCAATAAGACTGTGCAGGGCACTTAGTTTACTGCACAGCCATGTTCCTGCATTTATCCATCGTGATATTAAACCGTCTAATATCATGATTACCAATGACAACATCATGAAAATAATAGACATTAATTCTGCAAAAGAATTTCATGAAAACAGCAGTGAAGATACGATTCTTTTTGGAACAAAAAATTATGCGGCACCGGAACAGTTCGGTTTTGGACAGTCGGATAAAAGAACAGATATATATGCACTGGGTGTGCTTATTAATGTATGCCTTACCGGACAATTGCCAAAAGATAAGTTGTGCACGTCACACGGATTCAGGGAGATTGTGAAGAAATGTATCAATATTGAGCCGCAGAACCGCTATAATGATGTCGGGGAGCTGATGAATGATATAATGGTTGTACTTGGAATGCGTCAGCAGAGTGGAAATCAATATAAAAAATCGTTTCTTGACTCGCAGCTTAATATTGCGGGCATAAAGCCCAATCCCAGATTTTTACCGGGATTCCGTACTCTTATATGGTGGAAAATGATTACAGCCGTACTGGGTTATGGCTTTATGGTATGGCTTACCATGACTATGAATATGACAGAAAAAGATGGTTCACAGTCGCCACCGCTTGAAACTAATTGTGCAAGAATTGCTTTTTTCCTGATTCTGCTTATGACAGTTTTTCTGGTGACAGATTATCTTGGAATGAGGAGCAGGCTTCCGTTTGGAAAATCGAAAAATAATCTGTTAAAATTCATTTCTGCAGCTGTGGTATGGTTTATTGCTGCAATTGCTATTATTGTACTTATGGTTGCCGTAATGTTTGTGCTGGCAGCATAACAAATCCTCCTGATATAATGCTATCCTTAATCAGACTTAGAAGATTTAATTCTAAAACTTTTAAAATATCAGGAGGAAGTATTAAATGAAAAAGAAAAAATGGCCTATAGTTGTAATTGTGATTGCAGTGATTGTTATTATCGGTGCTGCGGCAGGCGGCAGCAGTGCAAAAAAGGTTTCGTCATCAGACGGTGCTTCACAGGGAGTAAGTTCAAATACAACACCTTCAAGCGATAAGACTACATTCGGAATTGGCGATACGGCTGAGTTAAAATCTGTTCAGATGACACTTGTCAATGCAGAAGAATTTGGAGGAGCAGATTTCTTTACACCGCAGGACGGATATGTATTTGTGGGTTGTGAGTTTGAGATTGCCAATAATTCAAAAAATGAGATTAATGTAAGTTCTTATGTAAGTTTCAATGCTTATTGTGACGGATATGCGATAAGCCAGAGCATGACAGGTGCATCGGCATGGAACAAAAATGGTAAAAAGACACTTGACGGCACGGTTGCCCCGGGAAAGAAGTTAAGCGGCGTTATCGTATATGAAGTGCCGTCTGACTGGAAAGAACTTGAAGTGTCATATTCACCGAGCTTCTGGGGTAAGGCTATGACATTCATAGTTCCTAAAAATTAACACAAAACTTTTATAAAAGAATTTGGCAAAACATATGGAAATCTTTACGGAAATGCGGTAATATCTAAGTATAAATTACAGAAAATTATTTTACAGTTATATGGAGGTTTTTTATGTGGCTTGCAGATTTAAAAAATGGTAACTACCGCAATCCGGTTCTTTATGCCGATTATTCAGACCCTGATGCAATAAGAGTCGGAGATGATTATTTTATGATTTCATCATCTTTTTGTAATGCACCGGCACTTCCGGTTCTTCACTCAAAAGATCTGGTAAATTGGAAAGTAGTTAATTATGTTTTGGACAAGATTCCTGAATTCAGATACAGAAATCCTATTCATGGCTGTGGTGTGTGGGCACCTTCAATCCGTTATCATGAGGGTACATATTATGTATGTTTCCCTATGCCTGATGAGGGAATTTATATGACTACGACAAAAGATCCGTTTGGAAAATGGAGCAAACCTGTTAATATAAGACCGGGTGCGGGCTGGATTGATCCATGTCCTTTCTGGGACGATGATGGAAAAGCATATCTTGTAGCAGGTGTGGCAAAGAGCCGTATAGGTTATAAGAGTGTGCTTCATATGGTTGAGATGCAGCCTGACGGCATGGGACTTATCGGCGATGAAGTCAAGATTTTTGACGGCAACGAAAATGACCAGGTTACAATCGAAGGACCTAAGATGTATAAAAGAAATGGCTGGTATTATGTATTTGCACCTGCCGGAGGTGTTAAGACAGGATGGCAGACAGTTCTTCGTTCAAAGAATGTATTTGGACCTTATGAGTACAAGGTTGTTATGCGTCAGGGTGACTCACCTGTAAATGGTCCTCATCAGGGTGCCTGGGTAGATACACAGACCGGCGAGGACTGGTTCTTACATTTTCAGGATGTATATGCAGGCGGAAGAATAGTTCATCTCCAGCCTATGCACTGGGAGAATGACTGGCCTGTAATCGGTGTAAACAAGCCGGGTAACGACTATGGTGAACCGGTTATGGAATATAAGAAACCTGATATAGGAAAGAGTGAAGCAGAACTTGCAGATAAGAATCTGTATCCGGTATGCGAGCCTGATGCAAGCGACGATTTCACAGGTGATAAGCTTGGAATGCAGTGGCAGTGGAATGCCAATTTTGAAGATTCGTGGTATTCACTTGAAAATAATCAGTTAAAGTTAAATGCAGTTGCAGCTTCACCTTTAAGACCTCTTGGCGATTTACGTAATCTTTTGTTACAGAAGTGGCCGGCACCGGAATTTTGTGCAGAGACAAAGATGAATCTTGCAGAATTAAAAGACGGCGATACAGCTGGTTATATTTCACTTGGAATGAAATATATTGCAATTTCTGTTACAAATAATAATGGAAATCTTGAAATGAAATTTGTGCGTGGTTTACAGGATTTTGACTGCGATGCGGCATATACAGACGAAAAAGCTGAAAAGACAACAGCTCTTAAAGATTCTGATTTTACAGATGCAAATAAGACAATATGGTTCAGATACAAAGTGAACGTAAAAGAGCACATAACACATTATGAGCTTGGACTTCCTGTAAAAGATGCACCGCTGGAAGAACTTATACTTGAGTACAGTTTTGACGGTGTAAATTATACAAAGGCGATTGAAACAGAGGCAAAAGCAGGACGCTGGGTTGGTGTAAAGAGCGGTATGTTTGCATGCCATGATAACAGCATAAAAACAGAAGCAGGATATGTTACTGTTGACTATGTAGAATACAAATAATTTATAGAAGAGAGTTCCAGAACCCTGAAATGATTTTAAAATTGATAGGGTTTTGGAGCTTTTTTTCTGTATTATTTGCATTTTTGATTTTTATTTACAGAGACAAAGATAACTGACTGTGTTAATCTTTAAGTAAAGATTATCTTAATAACGGAGGAAAAAAATGGCTGAAAGTTGTTGTAACAAAGCATGTATTGTTCAGGGGGAAAAATATCGTTTTTCGGTGCTTACGCCGTTTATGATGAGAATGGAATATTCAGAGACTGGTGTGTTTGAAGATTTACAGACACAGACTGTGCTTAACAGGGAATTTCCGGTACCGGAATATACAGTGACACAAAGTGACGACCGCCTTGAGATAGAGACAGAAGCATTTCATATGATATACGATAAAAAGAAATTTAGTGAAGAAGGACTTTTTATAGATGTAAAATATGATTTTACTAATTACGGTGGAAGGTGGTATTTTGGTGCAAAGACGTATAGTTTTCCGCCTCGGGAGCATAATCTCAAAGGCACAATGAGAACTCTTGACAGGGCTGACGGGGAAGTTGAACTTGAATACGGGCTTATGGATAAGAGTGGAAGGACGTTTTTTGATGACAGCAAATCGTTTGTGTTTGATGAAGAAAATATGCCATCAAAAAGGAAACATGAAGAGATTGATGTTTATTATCTTGCATATGGGCGTGATTATTTTGCGTGTCTGCGTGATTTTTATAAATTATCGGGGGCTGTTCCTCTTCTTCCAAGATACGCTCTTGGAAACTGGTGGAGCAGGTATTGGAAATACAGTGAAGAAAGCTACATGGAGCTGCTGACGGAATTTGAAAAAAGAAATATACCATTTTCCGTTGCTGTTATGGATATGGACTGGCATATAGTTGATGTGCCGATGGAATCTGGCGGCGGATGGACAGGATATACATGGAATAATGATTTATTTCCGAATCCGGAAAGATTTTTGTCATGGCTGCATGAACATAATTATCATGTAACACTTAATGTCCATCCGGCATCAGGTATCCGTAATTTTGAAAAAATGTATAAAGATATGGCAGAGTATCTAGGAATTAATCCTGACAGTAAAAAAACTATAGAGTTTGATATGACTAACAAGGAGTTTGTTGAGGCGTATTTTAAGTTTGCACATCATCCACATGAAAATGCTGGAGTTGATTTCTGGTGGATAGACTGGCAACAGGGCAACAACGGAGGAGCAAGCGGAATTGACCCATTATGGATGCTTAATTATTTTCATTTTAAAGATATGGAAAAAAGAGGCAGAAGAGGACTTATTCTTTCGAGGTATGGCGGACTTGGAAGCCATAGGTATCCGATAGGATTTTCTGGAGATACGATAGTTACATGGAAATCGCTTGAATTTCAGCCTTATTTTACAGCAACGGCATCAAATGTGGGATATACGTGGTGGAGTCATGATATAGGCGGTCATATGAACGGATATAAAGACAACGAGCTTGCATTAAGATGGTATCAGTTTGGTGTGTTTTCACCGATAAACAGGCTTCACAGCAGCTCTAATCCGTTCTGTGGAAAAGAACCATGGAATTATCCTGAGCCATACTGCAGTGATATGGAAAAGATTTTAAGATTCAGGCATGCACTTATTCCATATATGTACACACTTAATTACAGGTGTCATTGCGAGCATATTCCTGTAATAATACCAATGTATTATTATTATCCATTTGAGGAGAAAGCATATAGTTATAAAAATCAATATTTTCTTGGTAGTGAAATGCTTGTGTGTCCTGTTACAACAAAGATTGATGAAGATTCACAAAAAAGCGGTGAGGAATGTTTTATACCAGCCGGAATATGGACAGATATATTTACCGGTGATGTATACAATGGCGGTAAAAATGGAAAAAGTCAGATTTTATGTAGAAATCTTCAAAGTATTCCTGTGCTTGGACGTGCAGGTGCAATAATACCGCTTGCTTCGGAATGTGGCAGTAATGATATTATTAATCCGAAAAAAGTTGATGTGGTTATATGTCCGGGTGCATCAAATACATTTGTTATGTACGAAGATTCTGGAGATGGATTTGACTATGAAAAAGGCGAATATGCTTTGACAGAGTTTGTGCTCGACTGGAATGAAGATAAGGCAAAAATAAGCATAGATGTAAGCGGTGACTTATCGGTAATTCCACGAAACAGAAAGTACCGTTTTATATTAAGAGGATTTGCAAGTGGTATAAGATTTGAAAATGCAGATAATGCCAAATACGATATAAAAACAAATACATGGACAGTTACATGTAACTGTGATGGTGCGTCAGAGCTTGAAATATTTGCTGATAATGAAGAAAATAATCTTGTATACAACGGTGAAAATGTTAATGATAAAATATATGATTTTCTTCTGCAGGCACAGATGGATAATAATGACAAGAGAAGTATTTACAGATTATTTACATCCGGTGAGGACAAAAATGTTATTATGTCCAATATCATGTCTATGAAACTTAATGATAAAGTTACAGATGCAATTATGGAATATCTTTTGTGATATTACATAATAATGCAAAAATAAAGTGAAATCGGAGTAAAATTTAATTTTTTTGTTGACATTAAAAAAATGATATATTATAGTTATAAAAGATTTGGATAAGAGTTATCCAACATGCAGACCACATGGTTATATTACATGTTAAGCCTTGCGGACGGGCGGGTCGGTTGCCGAGTGTGACAAGGGCACACATTATTGATTGGGTTAGAAGCCCAAATTTTATAAGTTGATTTTTAAAATTATCATGCGAAGGTGCATATCATCTTGTGAAACGGTCAATAAGAGCGGTAACAGTGACTTACTTGGATAAACTCTGAAAGGTCAGAATCTCAGTGCTTTGTATACATGAAGTAATATGTATACGTACATGTACAGGGATTAATAAAAGAATGATTGAATATACTACAGGCGTGATTAATTTTAAATTAATCACGCCTTTTTGTGCCTTACGGCACACATTTTACGTTGGCAGCAAGCCAAAGTCCGTATTTTACGAAAATTTAGAATTTGTATTATACGGAAATCTGATGGCCGCTGCGATAATATAATGGCAGGGAGAGAGGAAATGGATTTAAAAAGACAGGCATCAGCTCCATTGTATGAGGCTATCGAAAGATTCAGAAAAAAAAGAATAGTTCCGTTTGATGTTCCGGGACACAAACGTGGCAGAGGCAATCCCGAACTTGTCGATTTACTTGGTGAACGATGTGTGGGAATTGATGTAAATTCAATGAAACCGCTTGATAATCTTTGTCATCCGGTTTCGGTAATAAAAGAGGCAGAAGAGCTGACGGCAGATGCGTTTGGTGCAGAGCATGCTTTTTTTATGGTTGGTGGAACAACGCAGGCAGTACAGAATATGGTACTTTCAGTCTGTAAGGCAGGCGATGAGATTATTGTTCCGAGAAATGTTCATAAAAGTGTTATCAATGCGTTGATTTTGTGCGGTGCAATACCTGTTTATCTTAACACGGAGATTAATGCAAAGTTAGGAATCGTACTCGGAGTAACCGTAGAACAGGTTGAAAAGACGATTCAGGAGCACCCGCGGGCAGTAGCGGTGCTTGTAAATAATCCGACATATTACGGAATATGCTCTGACATAAAGGGAATATGTGACATAGCTCATTCATACGGATTGAAAGTGCTTGCCGATGAAGCACACGGAACGCATCTTTATTTCGGGGATAATCTTCCAATGAATTCTATGAAAGCGGGAGCGGACATGGCAGCTATATCAATGCACAAATCCGGTGGTTCGCTTACACAGAGTTCAATTCTTCTGACGAATAACGGAATGAATGCGGATTATGTCCAGACAATTATCAATATCACGCAGACCACAAGTGCATCGTATCTTCTTATGACGAGCCTTGATATATCAAGGCGTAATCTTGCATTAAGGGGAAGGCAGTCATTTGCAAAAGTGAGCGAGTGGTCACAGTATGCAAGGGATGAAATTAATTCAATCGGCGGTTATTATGCTTACGGTAAAGAGCTTGTAAACGGAGGTACGGTATATGATTATGATGTCACAAAGCTGTGCGTGTATACAAGAGATATAGGACTTGACGGAATAGAGGTCTATGACATTTTAAGGGATGAATATGATATCCAGATTGAGTTTGGTGATATAGGAAATATTATGGCATACATTTCAATTGGAGACAGGATTCAGGATATTGAGCGTCTTGTCGGTGCACTCGCCGAAATAAGCCGTATTTACTCAAAAGAAGAGAAAAGATTTGAGGTAGACAGGCAGATGCTTCTTCCGAGGGTTCTTGCATCTCCGCAGGAAGCTTTTTACGCCGAAAAAATAAAAATGCCTATACGCGATACGAAAGGTCATATTTCAGGTGAATTTGTAATGGCATATCCGCCTGGAATACCGATACTGGCACCGGGTGAGGAAATTACGGAAGAAATTATTGATTACATACAATATTCCGTTGAAAAAGGATGTTCAATGCAGGGAATGGAAGATTCGGCTCTTGAATATTTGAATGTATTAAAAATATAAAAAATAAATGTAATATAAAAAATAAACAATGTATAATTTGGAGGGCAATATGGAATTTTGGTTTTCGGAGCTGCACTCGCCGCATGTTAAGTTTGACATACGTGTGGAAAAGCAGTTATTTTCAGGAAAAAGCGATTATCAGAGGATAGATGTGTTTGAATCGCCTGAATTCGGTAAATTCCTGACACTTAACGGAAGCGTTATATTTTCGGAGCAGGATTGCTTTATTTATAATGAAATGGTTGTGCATGTGCCGATGGCGGTGCACCCTGATGTGAAAAATGTTCTTATCATTGGCGGTGGTGATGGCGGCGTATCAAAAGAATTATTGCAATATGACAATATCGAAAATATAGATATTGTCGAGCAGGACAGCATGTTTGTCGATGTGTGCAAGGAGTATTTCCCGGAGACCTCAATAGGTCTTGATGATGAAAGAGTGCATATATACAATTATGATGCGTTGAGATTTCTCCGCTCGAAAATGAATGAGTATGACCTTATCATAAATGATGCAACTGACCCGTTTGGAGCGTCTGAGGGACTGTTTACAAGAGAATTTTACGGAAGCTGTTACAAGGCGTTAAAAGATGACGGAATACTTGTGTATCAGCACGGAAGCCCATTTTATGACGAGGATGAGGATGCATGCAGGAGCATGCATAAAAAAGTATTTCACACATTTCCGATAAGCAGGGTATATCAGGCACACATACCTACAAGCCCGTCAGGTTACTGGCTTTTCGGTTTTGCTTCAAAGAAGTATCATCCGCTTAAAGATTTTAAGGCAGACGAGTGGAAAAAAAGAGACATATATACAGAATATTACACAACTAATCTTCATACAGGAGCATTTATGCTTCCAAAGTATGTTGAAGAATTATTAGAACAGGAGGAAAAATAATGAGCAGAGTATTAGTAATCGGATGTGGAGGTGTTGCCTCAGTTGCAATTCACAAAATATGTCAGGTGAGTGATGTATTTACTGATTTGTGTATTGCGAGCAGGACAGTGAGCAAGTGTGATGTGCTTGCAGAAGAATTAAAGGGAAATACAAAGACAAACATTACAACAGCAAAGGTTGATGCGGATAACACAGATGAGGTTATTGCATTGATAAATAAATTCAAGCCTGATGTTGTTCTTAATGTTGCACTTCCGTATCAGGATTTAACGATTATGGATGCATGTCTTGCATGCAAAGTTCCTTATGTTGACACTGCAAATTATGAGTGTGAGGATACGGATAATCCTGAGTGGAGAAAGGTGTATGAGGAAAGATGCAAACGCCTCGGTTTTACAGCATATTTTGACTATTCATGGCAGTGGGCTTACAGGGAAAAATATAAAGAGGCAGGAATTACGGGACTTTTGGGAACTGGTTTTGACCCGGGTGTTACAAGTGTATTTACAGCATATGCACAGAAACACTATTTCGATGAAATACATACAATAGATATTCTCGACTGCAACGGTGGCGATCACGGTTATCCTTTTGCAACAAACTTTAATCCTGAAATAAATCTGAGGGAAGTTTCTGCACCGGGTTCTTATTGGGAAGACGGACACTGGGTTGAGATTCCGCCTATGTCAATCAAGCGTGAATATGATTTTGAGGGCGTAGGAATGAAGGATATGTATCTTTTGCACCATGAAGAAATAGAAGCACTTGCCGCAAATATTCCTCATGTTAAGAGAATCCGTTTCTTTATGACATTCGGACAGAGTTATCTTACACACATGAAATGCCTCGAAAATGTAGGTATGTTAAGAACAGATCCTGTTGAATTTAACGGTCAGCAGATAGTTCCTATACAGTTTTTAAAAGCACTTCTTCCAGATCCTGCTTCTCTCGGTCCAAGAACAGTCGGAAAGACTAATATTGGCTGTATATTTACGGGAATTAAGGACGGAAAAGAAAGAAAAATATATATTTACAATGTATGCGACCATCAGGAGTGTTACAGAGAAGTCGGTTCACAGGCTATTTCTTATACGACAGGTGTTCCTGCGATGATTGGAACAATGCTTGTTGCAAAAGGAGTATGGAATAAACCGGGAGTATTTACGACAGATGAGTTTGATCCTGATCCATATATGGACGCACTTAACAAATACGGACTTCCATGGAAAGTTGACGAAAATCCCGTACTGGTTGATTGATATTAAAGTGCCGTAAACGGATAATTTTTGCGGATTACAAGGAGAATTATTATGAAATTTGATGAGTTAAAGACACCCGCTTATGTTATTGATGAAAAAAAACTTATACATAATCTTGAAATATTAAAGAGTGTCGAAGAGCATACGGGGTGTCATATACTTCTTGCACAGAAAGCATTTTCATCATATGCGTTGTATCCGCTTATATCGCAATACATAAGCGGAACAACGGCAAGCGGGATTTTTGAGGCAGAACTCGGGCATGAGTGCATGGGAAAAGAAAATCATGTTTTTGCACCTGCATTTACAGATGAAGATATGGATAAACTTGTAAAAATATGTGACCATGTTGTCTTTAACTCAGTAAATCAGCTTATATGCCATAAAGAGAAGTGTATAAATAACAGAGTGAGCTTCGGACTGCGTGTTAATCCTGAGCATTCAACACAGGGAGACCATGCAATATATGATCCATGTGCCCCGGGCAGCAGACTTGGAGTAACAGAAGAAAATCTGAAAAAAGCACTGCAGAAAAATCCTGATGCACTTGCCGGAATGGAGGGTATTCACTTTCATACACTATGTGAGCAGAATTCCGATGATTTAGAGAAAACTCTAAATGTTGTTGAACAAAAATTCGGCTTTCTGCTGCAGTCTGACAGTATAAAATGGGTCAACTTTGGCGGTGGACATCATATAACAAGGGATGATTATGATATAAAAAGGCTTGAAAAGTGCATAAATCATGTTAAAAAAACTTATAATGTGGATGTTTATGTCGAACCCGGAGAGGCTGTTGCATTAAATGCCGGTTATCTTGTAACAACTGTTCTTGATAAGGTGGAAAATGGGATAACAACACTTATACTTGATACATCAGCGGCATGTCATATGCCGGATGTGCTTGAAATGCCATATGTGCCGCCATTAAGAGATGCCGTAAGGCTTGATGATATCAATGCCGATATATGGGAAAAGCCTGCTGATGGAAGATTCAGGTACAGATTATCGTCATATACATGTCTTGCAGGTGACATAACCGGTGATTATGAGTTCGATTCAGAAGTAAATGCAGGAGACAGGCTTGTATTTGAGGATATGGCAATATATTCAATGGTAAAAAACAATACATTTAACGGAATACCATTGCCGGACATTGCAATTATGGATACAAATGGCGATTGCAGGGTATGGAAACATTTTGATTACGATGAGTTTAAAAGGAGATTGTAAATTGGGTGAATTATTATGTAATCCAGCTTACGACGGATTTCGTATGCCGGCGGAATTTGAGCAGCATCATGGATGTATTATGATTTGGCCTGAAAGACCTGGGTCGTGGGCATATGAAGCAAGAGAGGCGAGAAAGGCATTTTGTTCCATAGCAGAAGCGATAGGAGAAAGCGAACAGGTTTATATGCTGGTTTCAGAAAGACAGTATGAAAATGCCATTCAAATGCTTTCGGACAAAATAAGATTAGTTATTATGGATTCCGATGATGCATGGGCAAGAGATACAGGACCGACATTTGTCGTAAGCGGCGATGCTGATGTTTCGTATAAAGATAGAATTTTAAGAGGAATTAACTGGAAGTTCAATGCATGGGGCGGTGAGTATGATGGATTGTATGCCGACTGGAGCAGGGATGATAAGATTGCGATAGAGTTTATGAAGCATTTCGGATGTGATTATTACAATGCAGCACCATTTGTTCTTGAAGGCGGTTCTATACACACAGATGGAGAAGGAACACTTCTTGTTACAGAAAATTGTCTTTTAAGCAAAGGACGCAATCCGGAACTTACAAAGCCACAGATTGAAGAAAAACTTAAAATGTATTGCAATGTCCACAAAATAATATGGCTTCCTTGTGGAATATATAATGACGAAACCAACGAGCATGTGGATAACGTGTGTGCATTTACATCGCCGGGTGAGGTTGTTCTTGCATGGACGGATGACAAAAATGATCCACAGTACGAGATGAGCATGTCATGTCTTAAAGTTCTTGAAAATGAAACAGATGCGAAAGGAAGAAAAATAAAGGTTAGGAAACTTCCAATTCCTTCAAATCATATATGCATAACGGAGTATGACCTTAAAGGACTTGAATTTGAGGACGGTGAGGATGAAAGGGAAGCAGGAGAGAGACTTGCTGCATCATATGTCAATTTTTATATATCAAACAAAGCAGTTATAGTTCCCCAGTTTGGTGATAAAAATGATAAAGCAGCATGTGATATTTTATCGGAGGCATTTCCTGAAAGACAGATAATTCCAGTGTATGCAAGGGATATAATTGTCGGAGGCGGCAATATACACTGCATTACACAGCAGATACCGAAAGCGGAAGGTTTTGACTGATATTATATTTTTGAAAATTTGAGGAGAGATAAAATGCGAAAAGTAAAATACGCAGGCATCCAGATGCAATGCACAAAATCTGTAGAAGAAAATATCGCAAAAGCGGATAAAATGGTTCGCAAAGCAGCATCAGAAGGAGCAAAGATTATTCTTCTGCCAGAGCTTTTTGAAAGACAATATTTCTGTCAGGAAAGAAATTATGATTATTATTTATACGCACGCAGTTTAGAAGAAGATGAAGCGGTTAATCATTTTAAAAAAGTTGCGGCTGAACTTGAAGTTGTGCTTCCGATAAGTTTTTATGAAAAAGATGTAAATGTTTTTTATAATACGACGGCAGTTATCGATGCAGACGGGAGTGTTCTTGGAATTTACAGAAAAACACATATTCCGGATGACCATTATTATCAGGAAAAGTTTTATTTTACACCGGGAGATACAGGATTTAAGGTGTGGGATACAAGATATGGTAAAATAGGAGTCGGAATATGCTGGGACCAGTGGTTTCCGGAAACTGCGAGAGGAATGGCTGTTCAGGGAGCGGAAATATTATTTTATCCAACAGCGATAGGTTCTGAGCCGATTCTTGAAGTTGACAGTATGCCACACTGGAGAAGATGTATGCAGGGACATGCAGCCTGCAATGTAATTCCTGTTGTCGCTGCTAACAGAATTGGAGAGGAGTGTGTAGAGCCATCAGATGAAAATGGCAGACAGAAATCTTCACTTGTATTTTATGGTTCTTCATTTGTCACGGATTCCACAGGAGAAATTGTTATGCAGGCTTCACGTGATAAAGAAGAAATAGTATATGGCGAGTCGGATTTAGATGAAAACCGTGATTTGAGAGTGAGCTGGGGGCTGTTTCGTGACAGACGTCCCCAAATGTATCATTTTTAAATTTTTTTGTCTTGTAAATAATAATAAATGTCTATGATATCATCATGAGCGGACTTGCAAATATAGCTGCAGGGAGCTTATTATAATACAGAAGACAGAAGTTGTGATGACGGTACTTAGTATGCGGCGTCGTATTCTGTCTTCTTTTTTTGCACCATAATTTTGTGTATGCCATAATATAGTTAATAATATTAAGCGTATTGTGTTTTTTAAAAAATAAAACATACAGATAAAAATTGTAATTGTAATTTATGATATTTGCTGTATAATAAATATACAGTAAATTAATTGATACGGTTATAAAGAATGGGGAGAGATGTATGCGAGGAGATATTTTTAAGAAGACATGTGAGTATATTTTGGTATTAATGATGGTTTGTATACTGCTTTTAACAGGATGTTCGGAAAGCAATGATACAGATGAAGATGATATGATTAAAGCTGAAGAATCGTCAGGAATAAGTGCTGTCAGTCTTGTAATCGGGAGTGACAATTATGAACCATATAATTACATTGATGAGTCTGGTGAAAATGTTGGTATTGATGTGGATATTGCAAAGGAGGCGTGCGCAGGCTGGGGATAACACCTGTTTTTAAGCAGATTACATGGGACAGGAAGGATAGCTTTCTTGACAGTAATGAGATTGATTGTCTGTGGGGAAGTTTTACAATGAGCGGAAGAACTGATGATTACAGATGGGCGGGACCATATATGTACAGCCGTCAGGTTGTTGTTGCAAGGAAAGACAGAGGAATCAATTCATTTGCTGATTTAAAGGGTAAAAGAATTGCAGTGCAGTCAACATCAAAACCGGAACATATTATATTAAGTGGTGAAGATGATAGAATTCAGGGAGTTTCTGCTGTTTACAGCATGTCTACAATGAGTGAATTGTATGCGAGTCTGAGAAAAGGATATATAGATGCTGCGGCAGGACATGAGGTTGCAATTAAAAGATTTGTTGATACTAACCCGCAGCAGTTTATTATTCTTGATGAGACATTATATAAATCCGAACTTGGAGTTGCATTTAAAAAGGGAAGGTGTGATGATATTCCGGATATACTTAATGATATATTAAAGCAGATGATTGATGATGGAACGATTAAAAAAATTGCTGAATCATATGGAATTAACGCAGATATATCTATGGGGGATAATTAAATGAGAGCTATAAAAAAAGATGAAATAAGCGTTAAGATGGTATATACTGTGACATTTATAGGATTGTTTCTGATATTTGCGGTATATGGTCTTTTTACAGTGTATGGTGTACGCAGGACAGAAAAAGCAGCAGACAAAACGCTTCTTTTTGCAAAGGCAAGAATTTTAAGATATGAAGATTATAAAGAAAATGACAAAGTAAAGAGTTTGTACAGACTGCTTGATAAAACGACAGAAGCAGCCAGATGCCTTGACAAAGAAGTATATGATGAAAGTTTTTTCGAGGATTATGTTTATGAACAGAGACTCGGAGGAATATGTATATTTGATTCGGATATGAAGTGTGAATATTTTACTGAGGATTCGGACATATGGTGGAAAAAGATTTCTGACAGTGCTAATATCGATAATAATGTTATTACACAGATTATAGAATACCCATTGAAATCATACATGACAAGAATTGAACTTGATGATGGTGAATATGATATGGCAGCCGTTTCTAGAAGAGATAAAGGTGGAATTGTCATTGCATATGAAAAGAAACAGCCGGGATTTGAAAACAATGGTGATATAACAATGGAATCACTTATAACGGATTTTACATTTGAAAATGATGGAATTGTTTTTATATCGTGTGATGATAAAATTGTTAATTGTAATATTGAAGAATATCAGGGGAAGACTTTAAGCGAATATCAAGATGTTTTTTTTGGAGACTGGAATGATGGTGGCAACAAAATGGTAAAGTTTGGTTTGTCACAGTCTGAGTGGTATGGCAGCAGGATGATATATGGAAGATATGGAATATATGTATTTTTTCCATCATCATCAATTTACAGTGACCGTACAAAAGCGGTTATATTCTGTACGGGTGCATACATAACAATGCTTGTTCTTGCTATGGCAATAAGGCAGCATATACTTTATATAAACACAAGACAGCTTGACAAGCAGTTTCGTATAATCAAGTCGATAAGCAGCATATATTCTGCACTTATTCTTATCGATATTAAGAATGACCAGTGGGAACTTATAAAAATTCCAGAAAAGCTCGATTATATTTTTGACCAGAAACATAACGTAAAACAGATGCTTGAAGACTATACAAGTAACCGGATTATTCCGTCTCAAAGAGATTCTTTCAGAAAGTTTGCAGATATTAATACACTTATGACACGTCTGGAGCAGAGCCGTTATCTTGAATATACTGTTGAAAATATTAACAGCAGATGGTATATGATTGCAGTTGTTCCGCAAAGTTATGACAAAAATGGGCATATAGCTGCTATTCTCATGCTTTTTCGTGATATTACAGAAGAAAAGCTTCGGGAGTTAAAATACCAGCATCAGTTAAAGGCAGCTGCACAGCAGGCAGAAAAGGCTAACGTTGCCAAAACTGATTTCCTTAGGCGTATGAGTCATGATATAAGAACCCCTATTAATGGTATAAGAGGAATGGTTGAAATATGCCGTTTTTATTTGAATGATAGAAAGAAAGCGGAAGAATGTCTTGATAAGATAATGGCGGCATCAGGATTTTTACTTGAATTGGTTAATGATGTTCTGGATATGAATAAGCTTGAATCAGGTGAGATAGTTCTTACAAAAGAGCCATTCTGTCTTTCAAAACTACTGATGGAGGTTGACAGTGTCATAGAAATGCAGGCAAATGAAAGTGGCGTGGATTATATAAAAGCTCCGCTTAATATAGAAAATGACCATCTTATAGGAAGTTCACTTCATATAAAACAGATACTTCAAAATATTGTATCTAATGCTGTAAAGTATAATAAGCGTGGAGGATATGTAAGGGTCAGCTGCACAGAAAACAGGATAGATGAAAAAAATATAATGTTTGAGTTTGTATGTACTGATAATGGACAGGGAATGAGTGAAGATTTTCAGAAAAAAGCATTTGAACCATTCGCACAGGAAAAAACCAGGGTACGCACAACATATGCAGGAACAGGTCTGGGTCTTGCAATATCAAAAAAGCTCACTGTCCAGATGGGAGGAACTATCGAATTTATCAGCAGACAGGGATATGGAACAACATTTTATGTAAAAATACCTTTTGAGATAGATGATTCATATGAAAGCAGACAACAGGAAATAGCTGTAGATGAAAAAATCAGGCTTGATGGAAATAAAATTATTATTGCTGAAGATAATGAGCTTAATATGGAAATTGCAAGATTTATAATAGAAGGAGCCGGTGCACAGGTTATGCCGGCTGTCAATGGGGAAGAAGCTGTTAAAATATTTGAAACATCGCAATATGGAGAGTACAAGGTTGTTCTCATGGATGTTATGATGCCTGTAATGGGTGGACTTGAAGCAGCAAAAAATATAAGAAAAATGGACAGACCGGATGCAAAAACAGTTGCTATGATAGCAATGAGTGCTAATGCCTTTCATGATGATGTTGAGCAGAGCCTTGCAGCGGGAATGAATGTTCACATGGCAAAACCGCTTGATTTTGATAAACTTCTTGCGACAATAAAAGAATATTGCGATAAAAACTGACATGACTATAGTCATAGAATTAGAAGTATAGGAGAATTGAATATATGAAAGATTTGACAAAAGGCAAACCATCTTCGCTTATTTTATCTTTTGCGTTTCCTATTTTTCTTGCAAATCTGTTACAGCTTACGTACAGTCTTGCAGATACAAGGATTGTAGGTTCTTTTCTTGGTGAAGATGCACTTGCAGCTGTTGGCTCGACAAGTACAGTAAGTAATCTTATTATAGGATTTCTGCTTGGACTTGCCAACGGATTTGCAATTATAACTGCACAAAGATTTGGTGCGAAAGATATAAAGGGAATGAAAAAATCTTTTGCGGCATCGATACTTCTTGGAACAGGAATATCAATAGTGCTTACTGTTCTTGGAATGATATTTAAAAATACACTTTTGGGATTTTTAAATGTACCGCATAATCTATATGGTGAAGCGGGTGCATACATATTTATTATAATTGCCGGAATGACGGCAACATTTCTTTATGATTCATGTGCAGCTGTTTTAAGGTCACTGGGTGATACAATAACGCCGCTTATAATACTTCTTGTATCGGTTGCTCTTAATATTACCGGAGATTTATTTTTTGTTGTAGTATTAAAGTCCGGCGTGCGTGGAGCTGCGATAGCAACGGTGCTTGCACAGATTATTGCATTTGTAATATGTTTTGTTTATATGTTTAAAAAATATGAGATACTGCGTCTTACAAAGAGTGATTTTACATCTCTTGATGGTAATCTTGTAAGAAATATGCTGGGCTCAGGTCTTTCAATGGGATTTATGAGTTCACTTGTAAATATCGGTTCGCTGACACTTCAGACTGCAATTAACAAGCTTGGACAGGATATAATTGTTGCACATACTGCGGCAAGAAAAATATCAGAGATGTTTATGATAATGTTTACTGTATTTGGGCAGACAATGGCTACTTATTGCGGTCAGAATATGGGAGCCGGAAGAATTGACCGCGTTAAAACAGGAATAAAATCCGCTCTTATATATACATGTTCATGGTGTGTGCTTACAGTAATAGCAAGTTATACAATCGGAGACTGGCTTATATATCTTGTTACAGGAAGCAATAATGAAAATGTAATAAGAAATGCGGTGAATTATCTTAAATTTGATACGGTATTTTATTTTGTTACAGCATTTATATGCATACTAAGAAATGCAATGCAGGGGCTTGGTGAACATATAATACCGCTTGTATCAAGTTCTCTGGAAATGGTTGGGAAAATTATAATTGCCGCGACGCTTGTTCCGTGGCTCGGATATGCTGGTGTTATTGTTGCAGAGCCGATAGTATGGTTTATTATGGTAATTCCACTCATTATACAGATATTAAAAATGATTCCGGTACTTGAAAAACAGTATTGCAGTCCTGTATAATAGCTGTCAGATTAACAAATGTTGAAAGGAGATTTCATGAACGAAATCGTAGAATATTTACCTAATATGTATGCCACATTCTGGGCTTTGATTCCGCCACTTGTGGCTATTATACTTGCACTTATAACAAAAGAAGTTTACAGTTCTTTATTTATTGGAATTGTTATGGGTGGTTTATTTTATGGGAATCTTTTCCAGACGGGATTCAGCCTGGAAAAATCTGTTCTTCATATATTTGATGACGGGATTCTTGGAGTTCTTACGGATTCGTATAATGTAGGAATTCTTGTATTTCTTGTTGTACTGGGAATTATGGTAAGCATGATGAACAGGGCTGGCGGTTCTGCTGCATTTGGTGAATGGGCAGGAAAACATATTAAAACAAGAATAGGAGCACAGCTTGCATCTATACTTCTTGGTGTGCTGATATTTATAGATGATTATTTTAACTGTCTTACTGTTGGAAGCGTAATGCGACCTATAACAGATAAACATAATGTATCAAGGGCAAAGCTTGCATATCTTATTGACGCAACGGCAGCACCTGTATGTATCATAGCACCTATATCTTCATGGGCAGCAGCGGTTACCGGATTTGTTCCGGGGGAAGACGGATTTTCAATATTTATCAATGCAATTCCGTATAATTATTACGCGTTGCTCACAATAGTTGCGATGCTTACATTTGTAATATTAAAGGTTGATTTTGGCCCTATGGCAGAGCATGAGGCTAATGCTGTAAATGGAGACCTTTATACAACGGGTGACAGACCATATGAGAATGTATCGCAGGATGTGATAAAGGGAAGAGGAAAAGTTATAGATTTAATTTTCCCTATTGTGACATTAATAATATGCTGTGTAATCGGGATGATTTATACAGGAGGATTTTTTAGCGGAACAGGATTTATTGAAGCATTTTCAGGAAGTGATGCTTCAATGGGACTTATGCTTGGCAGCTTTTTTGCACTTATAATAACAATAGCATTTTATTCTGTCAGAAGAGTACTGGGTTTTACAGAGTGCTGTAATTGTATTCCTGAAGGATTTAAAGCGATGGTTCCGGCAATTCTTATTCTTGTATTTGCATGGACATTAAAGTCAATGACAGACAGTCTTGGTGCAAAAGAATATGTTGCATCATTAGTTGAAAATATATCAGGTCCATGGCTTTCGCTGTTCCCGGCAATTATATTTATAATTGGTGCGTTACTCGCATTTGCGACAGGTACGTCATGGGGAACATTTGGTATTCTCATACCTATTGTTGTAGGAACATTTTCAGGAATAAATCATACAATGATGATTATATCAATATCTGCATGTATGGCTGGTGCTGTATGCGGAGATCATTGTTCACCTATTTCCGATACAACCATTATGGCATCGGCTGGAGCACAGTGTAATCACATGAATCATGTATCCACACAGCTTCCGTATGTTATGGTTGTTGCGGTTATATCATGCATGACTTATATACTTGCAGGATTTATTCAAAGTCCGGTAATTCCGCTTATAATAGGAATCGTTCTTATGATTGGAACACTTATAGGAATTAAATATATAACCTCTATTAATTCAAAAAAGAAAGAAATGTAGAAAAGAGGATGCAGTGAAGAATATTAAAGGAAGCTTGATTTTACTGCTGGCAGCTTTTATCTGGGGAACTGCTTTTGTTGCACAAACAAGCGGTTCTCAGAATGTTGGTACATTTACGTTCAATGCAAGCCGTTCCTTTGTAGGAGCGGCATTTCTTGTAATAGTGATAATGGTTGTACATCTGTCGGCAAATAAGAATGTAAAACAGGAAGTAAGATTAGATGAATATGGGTTTAAAATAAAATGGCCGATAACAGGCGGAATTATATGTGGCTGCGTATTATGTGCTGCAATGTCGTTACAGCAATATGGAATAAGCATATATCCTAAGGGAGTGGCAGCATCCGGAAGAGCCGGATTTTTGACGGCAACATATGTTGTTATGGTTGCTGTGTTGACAGCACTTATTGAGAAAAAAATACGTCCTGTAATTGTATTGTCTGTTATTGGATGTATAAGCGGAATGTACCTTTTATGCATGAAAGGTGGGTTTTCAGGTATATATGCGGCGGACATCTGCCTGCTTTTATGTGCGGTGTGTTTTATGTGCCATATATTTGCGGTAGAACATTTTTCGTCTGAAGACGGAATAAAACTGTCATGTATACAATTTGCAACATGTGCCGTAATATCACTTATTCTGGCATTAGTTTTTGAGAAACCCGATATAGGAAATATTGTAAAAGCAGCAGTTCCAATATTATACGCAGGTGTTATGTCCAATGGAATTGCATATACATTGCAGATAATAGGACAGAAATATACAAAACCGGCGGTTGCATCTATAGTTATGAGTCTTGAATCAGTGTTTGCAGTGCTTGCCGGATGGCTGATTCTGCATGAAGTGTTAAGCATAAGAGAGGCTGTTGGATGTGTGCTTGTGTTTGCGGCAGTTATAATTGCACAGATACCTGAAAAAGAAAAATAAAACATGCAATAGTTTTAAGAGGAATGACATAAATATGAAAAATAAAAAAATATATGTAACAGCAATTCTCACTTTATTTAATTTTGTATTTTTAGGAACAGAATATTTATTTGATAATATGATGATGAATCTTGTGGATTCAGATGGAGTTGTTCTTGTACAAAATTATATACTTGGTGCCAGTGTTTTGGGTTTTGTATTGTTTCCGTTTATAAATCGTTATCTGAAAGGATACCTGGAATATGTGGCTGGAATTGTGGCTTCAATAATTGCAGCTGTATCGGTTGCTGTTATTTCAGGACATTCGTCATATGAAATAATGATTATTATAGGATGTATATTTTTTGTATTACTTGGAATAACAGGAAGTGCAGCGATTTATTATTCATCTGTTATTTTAAGGGGAAGTTCACAAATATCATCATATGTTGGAATTGCATATGCGGCAGGTGTATTTTTACAATTTATCAACAATAATATTATAAAAAAAGAAATCGCACAAAAAGCGGTTATAATAGTGTTGGCTGTCAGCCTTATATGGCTTATTATATATCGTAAAAAATTTGCAGAAGAGAAAGATAATGTGGATAAATATGACAGTGCGGATGGATATTTGATTAAAAATAAAATGCTTACAGGTATGCTTCTTGTTATTATGGTTGCACTTATGTCATGTATATTTGTATCTCTTGATAATGCGGTAACACTTGTTCATGCACAGGGAAGTGTTGACATAGGGCAGCTTCCGAGAATACTTCTTGCATTGAGTGGTCTTTGTGCAGGATTTTTATTTGATATACATAATGGACGTTATATGAGCATGATTATGTATTGTATAACTCTTATATCAACATTATGCATAGTCATAATTAATTTCGGTGGGATTTTTATTGCAGGGCTTGTTATATTTTATATATCAGCAGGATTTTTTGCTGTATTTTTTACAGCATCATTTATGAGTTTATCATATAAAATGAAAAATCCTGAATTCTGGGCAGGACTTGGGCGTGCAGTAAATAATCTGTGTGCAGTTATTACATCTGCTGTATCAGTAAAACTTCTCACTTCGGGAAGTAATATGGTTATAACTGTTGTTTCTGTTATATTGTTTGTGCTTATAAGTATTGTTATTTTTATATACCTTAATCAGTATTATCCACAAAAACAGGTAGAGAGTGATGAACAGACAGATGAGATTCAAGAAGAAATAATAAGTCCGGAAAAGAAATTTGAACTGTTTTGTGAATGTTATTCGCTTACAGAAAGAGAGAAAGAAGTTTTACATGCACTTCTTTTTTCAGATAAGGATGTTCAGGATATAGCAGAGTCACTTTTTATATCAAGAGCGGCTTTATACAGACATATAAGCAGTATCAATCAGAAAACAAATACAAATAAACGTGTGGGTCTTATTCAGTATTATTATGCCTGGAATTCAGTAGAAAATGGATGATTTGTGTATTTGAGACATATGTCAACTTACAAAAAAATGTCGTATGTGATATTAAATTGGTATCATATACGACATTTTTATGCAGAAAAAAGGAGGATATACATGAAAAATTCAAAAAAATATATATCATGGTTTACAGTGCTGATACTGGGACTTGTTTTTACAATGCAGTTTATACCAGCAAAAGGAATAGCAGCATCTGAAGAAAATACAGCTATATCGTTCAGATTTGAGGGAGTGGTTTCGTCATATGAGGAAATGAAAGCACAGGATAATTCGTTTGAAGTCTATGTGAAAGCACAAGGTGATACAGAGTATAAAACGCTTGCACAGGCTGCATCAGACAATAATGGTGTATACAGCCTTAATGCAGAGGTTTCGTCTGTAAGTATTTACATAACATTAAATAAAGACAAGTATATGCTTATGACGGATTTTAATATGTTTGATACAGGCATAAGTAATGCACAGACGCTTACACAAAAGAGAACATATAGTATTCAGATTGATAAAAATGTACTTACGGTAAGCTGGGCATATGATGAGAAAACATATGGAGAAGATGCATGGCTTGAACATGGATGTGCCCAAATTACAGCAATAGAGGGCGTAAATGATTTTCATGATATTCCATTTGCCAATAATCCCGGAGATGAAAAAGGCGGGCATATTGCGGTTGAAACAGGTAGAAAGGTAACGATAAAGCTTATACCTGATTATGGCTGGCAGGTAGCGGGACTTACGTTAAATGGGGGCGAAAAATTGACGCCTGATGATGATAATGTGTCAACATTCACATTTGTAATGGGAGATTCAAATATTCATCTTAAAGGATTATTTGAAAAGGCATCGGACGAGATTAAGATTGATAAGGGAAATACAGTCAAATCTGTAAGCATTTCCAATGGTGAAAATGCTGTGGCAAGCGGTAATCTTGCACTTACAGTGTCAGATAATACCTCATATGATTCGCAAAAAGAGCAGGCTGTGGCAGAAGGATCGGTTTATGTATCTGCTGTTGATTTTACTTTACAGCAGCTTGTGAGTAAAGGAAATGGAAGTGCATGGGTATCTGATGTGACGGAATTTGAAAAGCCTGTTACGCTTAATGTGTCAATAGATGATTATGATGAAAATTATGATTATATTGTTATAAGAAATCATAACGGAGAGATTACAAAGCTTGACACAACTGCAAATGAAGGTACTATATCATTTGAAACGAATAGATTTTCAACATATGTTATTCTTAAAAAAGAAAAAAGTGGTGCAGGTCAGGACAGTAGTGATACAGCAGAAAGCGGTGTTGATGCAGGTATAGGAGAAATAAAAAATAGTATGACAGATTCGCCGGTTACAGGATATGATGATATGGCAGGGTTGTATGTTTGTCTTATGTTTATGTCAGTTCTTGTTTCATCAGCAGTATTAAAGAAAAGTGCAGGGGTATAATGAAGCTGGGTGGATTAAAAAAGGTTTTTAAAATATTTAATAGATTAGTTATAAAATTTAAACTGACATCCGATATAAATAACATAATATTACTATAAAGTATTTATTAATGTAACTATGTGTTAATTTATCATTAGAACAAGGATGTGAAAAGATGAAAATTATTGAAGCACAAAAAATCTATCTGGCAAACAGGAGTGCACTGGTAGAACAGAAAAAAACACTAACAAGTCAACGTGATAAGGCAAAAAAAATGGCGGAACTTACAGGCGATTCTGCATATAGTGATGAAGCTGCATCGCTTGAACTTACATTGAAAGAAACAGAGGATAAGTTTCTGAAGAATCAGGATATTCTTGATAATCTTGCCGAACAGCATTGTAATGTAGCAAATGCAGAAGTAAACAGGCAGATATCTGACCCTGAAACAGGTCTGGCGGCCGAATACGGAAAGATTCTTGAAGTTGCAAGGCGTATAGCAACAGGCGGTAAAGTACCATATAAAGATGAAAAAAAGCTTATGGAGTATTCAGATAAGCTGTATCAGGCAGCAAAATCAGCAGCAATGCTTTTGAAATTAAGAGAAAAGGACAGGAAGAAATACGATTCTTTATGGGAAGATGATGATAAGAAAGAAAATCCTGACCCGGATGAGATTGCGGATAATACCGAGGCATCAGGAGATTTTCCTGAGATATCCGTTGATGTTTCAACAAGTGGCGGCTCGGATTCGTCAGTAGGAGGAACATCTGTTGATATGTCTGAATAAAAAATAATAATACAAATATAGCATTTAAGCTTTGTTAAACAGTATAGGCTTCTTATGGTAATTGCATATTGCAATTACATAAGAAGCCTTATTTAAAGTTATGTGCTAATTGTTCTTATTTTTAAGTTCTTCAATTATGGCCTCAAGTTTAGCAATTCTGGCATCCGATTGTGCTTTAGCATTTTCAGCCTTGATTCTGGCCTTAGCTTCGTTTTCAGCTCTTTCATTGGCAGCTGTTGCTTCCTGTTTAGCGGCATTTGCTTCCTGTTTAGCGGCATTAACTTCCTGCTTGGCGGCATTAACTTCCTGTTTAGCGGCATCCACTTCCTGTTTAGCAGCATCCACTTCCTGCTTGGCGGCATTAACTTCCTGTTTAGCGGCATTAACTTCCTGCTTGGTGATTTTTAATTCCTGTCTGGCTGCTGTAACTTCCTTCCTGGTAGTTTTTAATTCGTGTTTTAC
>NZ_JBBMES010000019.1:0-47598 GCF_040096395.1 Lachnospira hominis (ex Hitch et al. 2025)
GAACGAGAGTTATCTTTAAAGGTAATCGGATGAAAAAAGATATATTTAATGTGCAGTTTTGAGGGAGCAATCCTTTGGCATAGGGGTGTGGTGAAGTGGTATCATAGGGGTCTCCAAAACCTTTGGTGGGAGTTCGATTCTCTCCACCCCTGCTACGATTTTAAAAATCAAAAATGCTGTGTGAAGTCACATAAATACTGGACGAATGTGGAATTCTGAACGTCATCAGTTTTTGTTAAAATTTAAGAAGTAATTAAAGTTATGAAACGCCGTGAAGGCGTTATTTTTTTACTTATTTTTGATGTATAACTGATTAATTTATGGCAGATAATCCATCTTTTTATGTCAAAATTTAATACGAGGTGATAATTATAGAAATATAATATAATGAAACAATTTAAACATCCATTTATGTAGATTGACAAAAATATTACAAGAGAATATATTTGAGATAACAAAGATATGGAGGTGCTTTAATATGTCACTTTTGCAAAAACTATTGAGTATTGGAATGTATAATCAACAACCGAAGCAGATTCAGCAAAGACAACCACAATTAAATCCTGATTTTAAAGGGGTTTATAGACCTGTTGGCAATACATTACAAGAAGTTTATTGCCCGAGGTGTGGAAGTTGGGAGTGTTCACATACTCAAATTCCAATAAATGTACCCGGTAGAGTTAAAACAAGGTATACAGCTAACCTAAATCCATTTAGACCTTTTACGTTAGTAAATAAAAAAGAAAAAGTTGTTCAACAGTGTGGGACATATTATCAACATAGATTTGTATGCAATAAATGTGGCTTGATTTTTATGTAAATGTTATAATCAATTTAATAAGATTTTATTGATTAAGAGGTAAACATTATGTATACTAATAACAAAGTAGGAAATGTTATATATAAAGTAATTGAATACTTTGGAGATGACGTAAGAAGAATAAATCATTTTCTTAAAGTTTATGGTTATGTTAAGATGATTGGTGAGTGTGAGAATCTTGATGACAGCATGCAGGAGATTCTGGAGGTTACGGCTGTTTTGCATGATGTAGGTATCAAGGTGGCAGAACAGAAGTATAATTCAAGTGCAGGACATTACCAGCAGTTGGAGGGACCTCCTGTTGCAAAGAAGATTCTGGACGAACTTGGATACCCGGATGATTTTGTAGAAAGGGTTATGTATCTAATAGCACATCATCATACATACACTAATATTGATGGCATGGACTATCAGATTTTAGTTGAAGCAGATTTTCTTGTTAACGCGGATGAAGATAGGCTTAGCAGTGATGCGATAGAGAATTTTAAAGAAAAGATTTTTAAAACTACGACAGGAATTGCAGTTTTGGAGAATAATTATCTTAATTTATAAAAGCTGTACTTTTATGGATTGGGATTATTTATATAATTTTAGATAAGATTTTAATTACATTTCAGGAGGAGTTATGCCAAACGTTAACGGAAAGATGTTCAAAAATAATCAGCCACAGAAAAAAAAGGTTAATCCAATTGTTGCATTGATTTTTATAATGGTTTTAGCAGCGGTATTAATAGGATTACAGTATTTTCTGTTGGATGTTCAGACTGAGATATATAATCAGCAACAGCTTGAGTCTACACAGAGTGCAGAATAATAGAGCAGTGACGAAAAAGAAAATAAAAGATTCTAAATTTTATTAGCAAGTAAAGTTTGAAGCATAAATAAAACCAGAGCGGTAACGTAATTAATACATACGCTCTGGTTTTTCTTTATTAATTAATCACTTTTAAGCTGTGATTGTTGTGCCGCTCTTTCCGGCAAGGCTGAGTTTTGCTTTATCTAGGTTAGATATTACAGCTTTACGGCTTGAATCGGCAGTTACAAATCGAATTGATGCATCAACTTTTGGGAAAGTAGTCTTTGCAGGGAAATGACCAGCTTTTATGTAGCCATGTAAATCTGATGCAGTAACATTATCAAATGACTTTTCGTCAGGAGTTCCGTTTCCGATTGTAAGTTTGTCATAAGCAGTAAGGAAAAGAAGTGTTTCTGCATCTACAAGTTCCGCAAGTTTAGCTGCAGTGTAATCTTTCTCAATGATAGCACTTGCACCTTTGAGGTGTGAACCCTGCTGAAGAACAGGAATTCCGCCGCCGCCGGCAGCGATTACAATCTGGTCTGCATCAAGAAGAGCTTTGACAGCATCAATTTCATAAATGTCAATTGGCATAGGAGATGCTATGATTCTTCTGAATTTACCAGGTTCTTCTTCTGTAACATAGTTACCTTTTTCTTCTTCAGCTTCAGCTTCTTCTTTTGTCATATATCGTCCGATAATCTTTGATGGTTCACTGAATGCAATATCAAATGGGTCAACGCGTACCTGTGTGATGATTGTAGATACTGTTTTGTAAATACCACGATTTAAAAGTTCTTCTCTTATAGCATTCTGTAAGTCATATCCTATATAACCTTCGCTCATTGCACCACAAACAGACATTGGTGCAACTGTTCTGTCGTCAGGATTCAAACGGGCAAATTCAGTCATGGCTGTCTGAATCATTCCAACCTGTGGTCCGTTACTGTGTGTAATTACAACCTGGTATTTAGCTTCTACGAGGTCAGCTATAGCACAGGCAGCTTTTTTAACATTAGTCTGCTGCTCAGGGAATGTTTCACCGAATGCATTTCTTCCAAGAGCAACAACAATTCTTTTATTATTCATAATCAGCCTCCGTTTTATCGTAGCACAATTTAAAAATGTGTACATATAATAAATTATTATAAGATATTTACATACAAAAAGCAAATTATTACGTGCTTTTTTTGAAAATTAAAAGAAGTGAAAATATAAATTAAAAATCGATTGAAATAAATTTTGAAAACAGTGTTGAGTGGGGAATTAAAATGTATGTCAGTGTTGCTGTTATGGATACCGGAATTTTCAGACATATGGATTTTGATACAAGGATAGCTGGATTTGCAGATTTTGTCGGAAGAAAAAAATATTTATACGATGATAATGGTCATGGTACGCATGTTGCAGGAATAATTGCCGGGAGCGGAAAAGGTTCTAATGGAAAATACAGGGGAATTGCACCGGATACATTTCTTGTAAGTGTGAAGGTGCTTGATAAATCAGGAAATGGCAAGATAGAAAATGTTGTGGAGGCAGCCGGCTGGATTATAGAAAATAAATCGGCTATGAATATAAGAGTTGTGAATATTTCATTTGGGACGCGTGCAAAAATGGAGAATGGACCGGCAATTGAGACAGGAGAGGATGATTATGCACTTATCATGGCAGTTGAAAAAATGTGGGATTCCGGAATAGTTGTTGTTGCGGCGGCGGGGAATAATGGACCGGGAAATGCAAGTGTTACCGCACCGGGAATAAGTAAAAAAATTATAACGGTAGGTGCATTTGATGATAAGAATTTTTTTTCCGGAAGAGGACCGACAAGGGAGTGTATCGTAAAACCTGAGGTTGTTGTTACGGGAAGTAATATTATTGCATGTAACAATCATCAGGGAAGGTATTCTTCAAAAAGTGGTACCTCTATGGCGGCACCAGTAGTTTCAGGGGCCGTGGCACGACTTATTAAAAACAATCCAGATATTACTCCTAAAGAGGTAAAGATATGGATGAAAAGCTGCTGTAAAAAGATAAACGTGCCATCGGAAAAACAGGGATGGGGAGTGCTGGATATCAGAAAGTTTGTTACCGGATGAAATATTATTATAAAAAAACGAAAAAAGTAATAGCATTTATATAAAAATAATGGTATACTTATTACAGGCGTTCAAATTAAATATTTAGGAGAAGAACAGGGAAGTGATACTTATTTATGAAAAAGGGAAGAAGGGCAGCATCGAAGTTATAGCGGAGGATTTACAAACAAGGCTTGAAGGATATGGAATAGATATTCATAAAGAATCATATGATTTGGGCGAATGTATGATGGCAGCTGATGAATCGAAGGTTTACATGTCCGGGAAGAAGAGAAGCAGGAGCAGAGGATTTGAGATATGTTATGATATACAGGATTCTGGCAGCGAATTCGACAACATGACATATGATGAATTATATAGCAGATTTTTATGGGAAAAGTATGTGGTCGTGATAGCATCGGATGAACTTTTTTCAGAGGCAGAAGGCTTAATTAAGCTTGATATTGCAATGCAGCTGTTTCAGAGTTGTAATATTACAGTTTTTACAATATATAATGACAGAATATTAAAAAAGATACCTAAGAGGGCAGAGTGGCTTGAAAAAACATATTTATTGAGTATTCCAAAGAATATGGATTTACAGAATGTGACGGCTGCTATTGCAAAGATTTACTGGAGAGACAGGCTGTCTGTTCAGAAGAGTAAAGGAAATGACATATATACTGATAATGTAAGAAGGAGCAAGCTGTGTATTGATACAGTTTTGTCAAATATTCTGGCTGATAATGCGACATGTGATGATGAATTAACAGCGATGAACTACTGTATGCTTGATATGATTAAGAATTTATAGTATACTATATTTATATTGCCGTTTTATGCGTTGCTTTTGATAAAAAGCCTGCATAAAACGGTGTACATTTGAGTTAAATGCAGTATTTTAGTTTTGGAGGAAATTTTTTAATGATTAGTGCAAATAATGTAACACTTCGTATTGGTAAGAAAGCACTCTTTGAAGATGTTAATATTAAGTTTACGGAAGGCAACTGCTATGGTCTTATTGGTGCAAACGGTGCCGGCAAGTCAACATTTCTTAAAATACTTACAGGACAGATTGAACCGAGTAAAGGTGATGTGAGTATCACACCTGGACAAAGACTTTCATTCCTGGAGCAGGATCACTTCAAGTATGATGACTGTGTTGTTCTTGATACCGTAATCCGTGGCAATGAGCGTCTTTATGAAATAATGAAAGAAAAAGAAGCAATATATGCAAAGGAAGATTTTACGGAAGAAGATGGCAATAAGGCAAGTGAGCTTGAAGCAGAGTTTGCTGATATGAACGGATGGGAAGCAGAGTCTGATGCGGCACAGCTTCTTAACGGACTTGGTGTTACAACAGATTTGCATTATAAACTTATGTCAGAGCTTAATGGTAGTGAAAAGGTTAAGGTTCTTCTTGCAAAGGCTTTATTTGGTAATCCGGATATACTTCTTCTTGATGAGCCTACGAACCATCTGGATCTTGATGCTATTGCATGGCTTGAAGAGTTCCTTATTAATTTTGAGAATACTGTAATTGTTGTATCACATGACCGTTATTTCCTTAATAAAGTATGCACACAGATTGCTGATATTGACTATGCAAAGATTCAGCTTTATGCAGGTAATTATGATTTCTGGTATGAGTCAAGCCAGCTTCTTATTAAGCAGATGAAAGAGGCCAATAAGAAGAAGGAAGAAAAGATTAAGGAACTTCAGGATTTCATTCAGAGATTCTCTGCTAATGCATCTAAATCTAAGCAGGCTACTTCAAGAAAGAGAGCATTGGAGAAAATTGAGCTTGATGAAATCAGACCATCAAGCAGAAAGTACCCATACATTGATTTCAGACCGGCAAGAGAGATTGGTAATGAAGTTCTTCAGGTAGAAGGAATTTCTAAGACTATTGATGGTGTAAAGGTGCTTGACAATATTTCATTTATTGTTGGACATGATGATAAGATTGCATTCGTAGGCTCAAATGAGCTTGCAACAACAACACTTTTCAAAATTCTTACGGGTGAGATGGAACCGGATGAAGGAAGCTTCAAATGGGGAGTTACGACATCAAGAGCATATTTCCCTAAGGATAGTGCAGCAGAATTTAACTGCGACGATACTATTGTGGAGTGGCTTACACAGTACTCACCGGATCCGGACCCAACATATGTAAGAGGTTTCCTTGGAAGAATGCTTTTTGCAGGTGAAGACGGAGTAAAGAAGGTTAAGGTCCTTTCAGGTGGTGAGAAGGTAAGGTGCCTTATTTCAAAGATGATGATTATGGGTGCTAATGTACTTATATTTGATGACCCTACAAACCATCTTGATATGGAATCTATTACAGCACTTAATAATGGTCTTATTAAGTTTAGCGGTGTTTCATTATTTACATCGCATGACCATCAGTTTATACAGACAACTGCCAACAGAATCATGGAGATTGTTCCAAGCGGACAGCTTATTGATAAAATCACAACATATGATGAATATCTTGAGAGTGATGAGATGGCAAGAAAACGTCAGGGATTTGCTGAAGCAGCAAATGATGATGAGGATTAATATTATGATGTACACAAGCCTGTGTCCCATTGGGATACAGGCTTGTTTTAACTGCTGGTAAATGGTATAATATTAAAATATGCAAAATAATGGCTAATTGTCTGCATTGCATCCGGCAGCAGATATCAGAGCTGAAAGTGGAGGAAAGAAAATGGCGGAAAGCAGAAAGAAAAAAGACGTGCCGGAACGCTCAGGTAAAAGTAGTAAAACAACGCAGAAAAGTGCCGCTAAAAGAAAAACCACAAATTCTTCGGCAAAGAAAAGTACAAGACAGACAAAACAGGAAGCAGCTGCTAAAGCTGCTTATGGTGCCAAAATGCAGGATGAAGTTATGGTACTTTTGTCTTTTGCTGTTGCACTTATTCTTATTCTGAGTAATTTTAATCTTGTAGGAAGTGTCGGTAAAGGCATTAAATGGTTTATGTTCGGGCTGTTTGGCGTAGTAGAATATATATTTCCTGTAATTATGGCATTTACGCTTGTTTTTATGATTTCCAATAAGAATATTATTGCTGTAGCAAGAATTAAGACGGCAGCAGTATATATTTTTACAATAATTTTATCAGCTGTATGGTTAAGAATTGTTAATGAACCTAAGATAGCCGATGCAGGAATTATGGAATTTTTTACATACAGTGCTGATTATAAATCCGGTGGAGGATTATTTGGAGGAATTTTATGTAGAATCCTTTCGCCTATGGGATTCTGGGGAACAATGGTTGTCCTTATTATTCTTGCAATTATATGTATTATTGTAATTACGGAAAAATCATTTATTAATGGTATTTTAAAGGTTAAAAAGAATGGTTCACGTATGATGATGGCTGCAAAACAGGATTATGATATTTACAGGGAACATTCAAATGAGCGTCTTGCGGGTCGTGATATGTATGATGATGAAGATGAAGAAACACAGGAAGAATATCTTGCTAGACGGCGTCGTGAAAAAGAGGCAAAGCTTCAGGAAAAATATGAGAGGCAGGAAGAGCGTGCAAGGAAAAGAATGAATAAAAAAGCACACGGTGTGACACTTGATACACAGCTTCCGAAGAAAGAAGAGGCTGTAAAAAGTGTGGATGTGCATGAGATTGTACCTGATATATCAGTGCATGATGAATATTCGGCAGATATATATGATCCGGGTGACTCATTTGAATATATGCAGGAAAATGTAGATGATAATATAGAAGAACATATAGAGAATGATTCATATATTGATTTATCTGATAGTTCAGGTGTTGATTTATATGAAGATTCAAATGAAAATTCAAATGAAGATTTATATGAAAATTCATATGGAAACCCAAATGAAGGTACAGACACTAATTCATATGATAATACATATGAGAGTCCGGCAGAGGATACAGATATATCAGTAACTTCAGATAATAGAACCAATACAGCAGACATGGCTGAATCAGATAGTCAATTAGAAGAAACTGAAGAAATCCGGATGGAAAATAGTGTGGATAAAAAGAAACAGGAATATGTTTTTCCACCTGTCAGCCTGCTTAACAGAGGAAAAGGTACAGATAAAGCCGGACAATCGCGTGAAAATAAAGAAACTGCAATGCGGCTGCAGCAGACATTGCAGAACTTCGGTGTTAAAGTTACTATCACAGATATTAGCTGCGGACCTGCAGTTACAAGATATGAACTGCAGCCGGAGCAGGGTGTTAAAGTAAGTAAGATTGTATCACTGTCAGATGATATAAAACTTAATCTTGCAGCAGCAGATATCCGAATAGAGGCACCAATTCCGGGAAAAGCCGCAATAGGAATCGAAGTTCCAAATAAAGAAGCGGGAAGTGTATCTTTAAGGGAACTTATAGAGACGGATGCATTTAAAAACAATACATCTCAGATTGCATTTGCAGCTGGAAAAGATATTGCCGGAAAACCTATAATAGCAGATATAGCAAAGATGCCGCATCTTCTTATTGCAGGTGCGACAGGCTCAGGTAAGTCTGTATGTATAAATACAATTATTATGAGTATTCTTTACAGGGCAAATCCTGAAGATGTCAAGCTTATAATGATTGACCCTAAGGTTGTTGAACTTAGTGTATACAACGGAATTCCACATCTTTTAACTCCGGTTGTGACAGACCCGAAGAAGGCGTCTGGAGCATTGAACTGGGCTGTTGACGAGATGACGAAGAGATATAAGCTTTTTGCAAAAATGGCGGTCAGGGATTTGAAAGGATACAATGCTAAGGTATCAAAGATACAGGTTGGTGAAGGCGAGACACCGCCTGAAAAGATGCCACAGATTGTAATTATTATAGATGAGCTTGCAGACCTTATGATGGTTGCACCGGGAGAGGTTGAAGATTCAATCTGCCGTCTTGCACAGCTTGCAAGAGCAGCGGGTATTCACCTTATAATTGCAACACAGAGACCGTCAGTTAATGTTATAACAGGTCTTATCAAGGCGAATGTACCATCAAGAATTGCATTTTCGGTATCATCAGGTGTTGATTCGAGAATTATTATTGATATGAATGGTGCAGAAAAGCTGCTTGGTAAAGGTGATATGTTATTCTTCCCATCGGGATATCCAAAGCCTGTACGTGTGCAGGGAGCATTTGTATCAGATGATGAAGTTGGAAAAGTTGTCGATTTCTTAAAAGAACATATGCAGCAGGAAGTTACATATAACGAAGAAGTGACTAATACCATGACGGCAGCAGCGGGAAATGTGTCAGGACAGGATAATGAAAAAGACAGTTATTTTGCCGATGCGGGACGATTTGTAATAGAAAAAGAAAAAGGTTCTATTGGAATGCTGCAAAGATATTATAAAATCGGATTTAACAGAGCCGGACGAATAATGGACCAGCTTGCAGATGCCGGCGTTGTAGGTCCGGAACTTGGAACAAAGCCGAGAAAGATATTGATGACAGCCGAAGAGTTTGAAGAATACTTAAAGAAAAATAATTTATAATTAAAGGAGAACAGACATGGGCGTAAAGAGTGATATTGAAATAGCACAGGAAGCACAGATGCTTGATATAAGAGAGGTGGCAGCAAAAGTAGGCGTTGCAGAAGATGACCTTGAACTTTATGGTAAGTATAAGGCAAAGATTTCTGATGATTTATATTCAAAACTTGAAGATAAAAAAGATGGAAAGCTTATCCTTGTAACAGCAATTAACCCTACACCGGCTGGAGAGGGAAAGACAACAATAACGATAGGGCTTACACAGGCACTTAATAAGATGGGCAAAAAATCAGTTGCAGCATTAAGAGAGCCTTCACTTGGTCCATGTTTTGGAATAAAAGGCGGTGCAGCAGGTGGTGGATATTCACAGGTAGTGCCTATGGAAGAACTCAATCTTCATTTTACAGGAGATTTTCATGCAATAACATCTGCAAATAACCTTCTTGCAGCAATGCTTGATAATCATATTATGCATGGCAATGAATTAAGAATTGATACCAAGCATATCGTTTGGAAACGCTGCATGGATATGAATGACAGAACATTAAGAAATATCGTAATCGGCATGGGCGGACGTATGGACGGTGTTATGAGAGAAGATCATTTTATCATAACAGTTGCATCAGAAATAATGGCTGTTTTATGTCTTGCAAAGGATATGAAAGATTTAAAGGATCGTCTTGGAAGAGTAATAGTTGCATATAATGTTGACGGTGAACCTGTTACAGCAGATGATTTAAAGGCAACCGGTTCTATGGCGGCACTTCTTGCAGACGCAATTAAGCCTAATATGGTACAGACACTTGAACATACACCTGTACTTGTTCATGGCGGACCATTTGCCAATATTGCACATGGATGTAATTCAGTAAGAGCTACGAGACTTGCATTAAAATTATCAGATTATGCTGTTACAGAAGCCGGATTTGGAGCTGACCTCGGGGCAGAAAAGTTCCTTGATATAAAATGTCGTCTCTCAGGATTAAAACCGGATGCAGTTGTCATTGTTGCTACAGTAAGAGCACTTAAATATAATGGTGGTGTTGCAAAAGATAAGCTGGGTGAAGAAAATATGGACGCACTTAAAGCCGGCATTGTTAATCTTGACAAACATATTGAAAATATGCAGAAGTTCGGCATACCTGTTGTAGTTACACTTAATGCATTTATAACAGATACACAGGAAGAATATGAATTTATAAAGAAGCATTGTGAAGATGCAGGCTGTGAGTTCGCACTTGCAAAAGTATGGGAGAAAGGCGGCGAAGGCGGTCTTGAGCTTGCAGAAAAGGTAATAGAGAGTATAGAAAATAAGAAAGCTGAATATAAACCAATTTATGAAGATTCAGATTCGCTTAAAGAAAAGATTGAAAAAGTTGCAAAAGAAATATATGGTGCAGATGGTGTTACATATGACGATGCAGCTACAAAAGAATTACAGCATATTGAGCAGATGGGATTTGGAAACTTTCCTGTATGTATAGCTAAAACACAGTATTCACTTTCTGATAATCCTAAGCTTCTCGGAAGACCGGAAAACTTTACAATAAATGTAAGAGAGGCATATGTTGATGCCGGTGCCGGATTTGTTGTAATACTTACAGGAAAAATACTTACAATGCCGGGACTGCCTACTCATCCGGCTGCCGAAAATATTAATTATGATGAAGAATCAGGTAAAATAACAGGTCTGTTTTAATATGAAAGGAGAACTGCATGAAATTATCAGAACTTTTACAGGGACTGGAATGTGAAATTGTACAAAAAGGTTTTGAATGTGAGATAACTTCTCTTACTTCTGACTCAAGAAAAGTTACTGAGAATGGTGTGTTTATATGTATCACCGGAGCTGTGAGTGATGGACACAAATATATTCCACAGGTTATACAAAAGAAAGCAGGAGTAATTGTAATTCAGGATAGTGCACTTGGAAATGATGAAACGGCTTCTCTTATAAAAGAGATTCCTTCAGATATAACAATTGTCAAAGCACAGAATACAAGACTTGCACTTGCAGTTATGTCGGCAAACTATTTTGGCAATCCGGCAAAAAAGCTTTTTACAATTGGAATTACAGGAACAAAAGGCAAGACAACAACAACATATATGGTCAAGAATGTTCTTGACGCATGTGGAATTAAGACCGGTCTTATAGGTACTATTGAGACAATTATAGGAGATGAACATACGCCGGCATGCAATACGACACCGGAGTCTTACGATATTCATAAAAGTTTTGCGAAAATGGCTGAACAGGGATGTAAGGCTGTTGTAATGGAAGTGTCATCACAGGGGTTAAAGCTTGACCGTACTGCCGGAATTATGTTTGACATAGGCGTATTTACAAATCTTGAGCCAGACCATATAGGACCTAATGAACATGCATCATTTGAGGAATATCTTGAATGTAAGGCAAAGCTTTTTTCACAGTGTAAGGTTGGCATTGTCAATGCCGATGATGAACATACGCCAAAAATTCTTGAACATGCAACATGCAGTATTGAAAGTTATGGTATATCAGATAAGGCTGATATTCGTGCAAAAAATATAACGCTTTTCCATGAACCGGGAAAAATAGGACTTAGTTATGACTGTGAGGGGCTTGTGAACATGCCTGTTACATTAAAACTGCCGGGTAAGTTTTCAGTGTATAATTCACTGTGTGCAATAGCTGTTACGAGACATTTTAATGTGGATAAAGATACGCTTGAAAAAATGCTGTATGAAGTTAAGGTAAAAGGCAGAATAGAGATAGTTCCTGTATCTGACCGATTTACACTTATGATAGATTATGCACATAATGCAATGGCATTGAAAAGTATACTTGAAACATTAAAAGAATACAATCCTAACAGACTTGTATGTCTTTTCGGATGTGGCGGCAACCGCTCAAAGGAAAGACGTTTTGAAATGGGAGAAGTTTCCGGAAAGCTTGCTGATCTTACAATAATCACATCAGATAATCCAAGATTTGAGGAACCTCTTGATATTATTGAGGACATTAAGACAGGTATTTCAAAGACAACAGGAAAGCATGTTGATATTCCTGACAGAAAAGAAGCAATAAAATATGCAATAAAAAATGCACAAAATGGCGATATTATTGTTCTGGCAGGAAAAGGACATGAAGATTATCAGGAAATAAAAGGTGTAAAATATCCTATGGATGAGAGAGTTCTTATAAAAGAAGTTGTTAAAGAACTTGAATCAGAAGGCTGGAAAAGATAAAGCTGCAAAAATATGTGAAAGGGTGTGACGGATGTACGCAAATATTATTGTTGATATTTCACATGAACAATTAGATAAAACATTTCAATATCATGTACCCGATGCATTACTTTCGCAGATAGATACAGGAGTTATGGTTAATATTCCGTTTGGAAGGGGAAATCGTATTATAACAGGCTATGTTATAGAACTTACATCGAAAGCAGAGTTTGATGAAGAAAGAATAAAAGACATAGACAGTGTCGTTCCTAATCGTGTAAAAGCTGTTGAAGATATGATAAAGCTTGCAGCATGGCTTAAACATAATTACGGCGGAACTATGAATCAGGCTTTAAAAACAGTAATTCCTGTCAAAGAAAAAATCAGGCAGAAAGAAAAAAAGCATATAAAGCTTAATGTTACAAAAGAAGAAGCAAAAGAATTTATAAAAAATGCGAAGAGAAAATCACCGTCAAAGGAGAAACTCATAGAGTATCTTTCTGATAGAGAAGAAGCAGATATGGATGTGCTGAAAAATGAAACAGGCATATCGCCTTCGACAATAAAATCGTTGGAAAACGATGGAATAATACAGATTATTTCAAGGCAGCTATACAGGAATCCTGTAAAAGAAGATGAAATACAGGAAGATAAGATAAGCCTTAATAATGAACAAAAAAATATTGTTGATGATTTTATAGGTGATTATGATAGAGGAATAAGAAAAACATATCTTATTCATGGTGTGACAGGAAGTGGAAAAACTCTCTGCTATATCAATATGATTGAACATGTTGTCAGACAGGGAAAACAGGCTGTTATGCTTATACCTGAAATTGCATTGACATTTCAGACTGTAAAAAGATTTTATGACAGATTCGGTGAGAGAGTTTCAATTCTTAATTCAAGAATGTCCAAAGGGGAGCGTTATGACCAGTTTTTAAGGGCTATGAGAGGTGAGATTGATGTGATAATAGGACCCAGGTCTGCTTTGTTCACACCATTTTCAAATCTTGGACTTATAGTTATAGATGAAGAGCATGAAATGGCATATAAAAGCGAGCAGACACCATCATATCATGCAAGGCAGACGGCAATTCACATAGCGGAGACAAAAAATGCTTCTGTTGTGCTTGGCTCTGCAACTCCGTCGGTTGAAAGTTATTATAATGCAAAAAAAGGCATATATAAGCTTTATGAATTAAAGAACAGAGCTGCGGGGGCAGATATGCCGGACGTTGCCGTGGTAGATTTAAGAGAAGAATTAAAACAGGGGAACCGTTCGATATTTTCAAGAAAGTTAAAAGAACTGATTGAAGACAGAATAAGAAAAAAACAGCAGATAATGCTTTTTCTTAATAAAAGAGGTTATGCCGGTTTTATTTCATGCCGTTCGTGTGGTTATGTCATGAAATGTCCACATTGTGATATTTCTTTGACATCACATAATAATGGCAGGCTTGTATGCCATTACTGCGGATATCAGACTGGGTCTGTTAAGTTATGTCCCAAGTGTGGTTCAAGATATATCTCTGGATTTAAAGCCGGGACACAGCAGGTTGAGGAAATGCTGAAAAAAACATTTCCGGGAATAAGAGTTCTCAGGATGGATATGGATACAACATCAGGTAAGGATGGGCATGAAAAAATAATTTCAGAATTTGCAGCTCATAATGCAGATGTGCTTGTAGGCACACAGATGATTGTAAAAGGCCATGATTTTCCAGATGTTACACTGGTAGGTGTGCTTGCGGCAGATATGTCTTTGTATACAAGCGATTTCAGGGCAGGAGAGAGAACATTTCAGCTGCTTGTCCAGGCGGCAGGGCGTGCCGGAAGAAAAAATCTTCACGGTGATGTTATAATACAGACATATACGCCGGATAATTATAGTATTGTGGCTGCACAAAAACAGGATTATGAAATGTTTTATGATGATGAAATATCATTCAGGAAACTTATGGGATATCCGCCGGTAATGCATATGCTTGAAGTAAAAATTTCATCAAAGAATGAAGGAAATCTTGAAAAATCATGTGATGATATGAAAAAATTTTCAGACATGGCAGACGATAAAAAGCTTTTTATAACAGGTCCCGTTGTTCCGCAGGTATATAAGCTCAATGATATTTATACACAGGTATTATATGTTAAGGCGGCTGATTATGAGAGGCTTACGCAATTTAAAGATAATATAGAAGTGCATGTAAAGGATAATATATTATATAAGAATGTAAGTGTACAGTTTAATTTTGATTAAGGAGGTAATGCATAATGGCATTAAGAAACATTAGAATACTCGGAGATGAGATTTTAAAAAAGCAGGCAAAAGAAGTTACAGAGATGACACCTAAGATTGAGGAATTAATCGATGACATGTTTGAAACTATGTATGATGCAAACGGATGCGGACTTGCTGCACCACAGGTAGGAATAAGAAAAAGAATAGTTGTAATTGACTGCGGTGACCAGCCACTGGTACTTATTAATCCTGAAATTCTTGAGACAAGCGGAGAACAGACAGGTCAGGAGGGCTGCCTTTCTGTTCCAGGAAAAGTGGGCATTGTGACAAGACCCAATTATGCAAAGGTTAAGGCTCTTGATGAAAATATGGATGAAATAATTGTCGAGGGCACAGAACTTCTGGCAAGATGTCTCTGCCATGAAATAGACCATCTTAACGGAATAATGTATGTTGATAAAGCGGAAGGACCGCTTATGGATACAGAGGAGGCAGAAGAAAATTAATGAAAGTTGTATTTATGGGAACGCCTGATTTTTCAGTTGGTACATTAAAGGCAATTGTAGAAGCAGGACATGAAGTTGCAGCAGTTGTCACACAGCCTGATAAACCGAAAGGAAGAGGCGGTGCGATGAGTTTTTCAGATGTAAAGCAGGCAGCTATTGAACTAGGACTTTTAGTGCTTCAGCCGAAACGTGCAAGGGATGAAGAGTTTGTAAATGAACTTAGAAAGATAAATCCGGATGTTATAGTAGTAGTCGCATTCGGACAGATTCTTTCAAAAGAAATTCTTGATATGCCAAAATATGGATGTGTCAATGTTCATGCTTCACTTCTTCCAAAGTACAGAGGTGCATCGCCGATACAGTGGGCAGTAATTGACGGTTGTGAGTATTCCGGCATAACAACAATGATGATGAATGAAGGAATTGATACCGGTGATATTCTTCTTGTTGAAAAAGTAAAGCTTGATAGTAAAGAGACAGGAGGAAGCCTTTTTGATAAGTTAAGCGGTGTCGGTGCTGCTCTTCTGGTGAAAACTCTTGATGAACTTGAAAAAGGTACAGTAAAGCCTGTAAAGCAGAATGAGACTGAAGCAACTCATGTAAAAATGCTTGATAAATCATTTGGTAATATAGATTTTTCAATGGAGGCTGCAAGAATTGAGAGACTTATAAGAGGTCTTAATCCGTGGCCGAGTGCATTTACACATTTCAATGGAAAATTGTTGAAAATATGGGATGCGGATGTTTGTGATGATGTTGTTTGTGAATCATGTGAATCTGTTGTGAACGGAATGATAACACATGTGGACAACAATTCGTTTATCGTAAAATGTGGGGATAACTCGCTTAAAATCAATGAACTTCAGCTTGAAGGCAAGAAGAGAATGAAAACACAGGATTTTTTACGTGGAAATCATATTAATACAGGGGATATCCTTGGAAAATAAATGATTTTTGTGGATATATGTTAGTATTTGGATTTAAGGAGGTAGCAGCTTATGCCATATGGATATTACGGATATTATTTTGACCCGACATATATTTTGATAATTATTGCAGCTATTATATCACTTATTGCACAGTGGAGAGTTAATTCAGCATTTTCAAAATATTCAAGGGTGGCGAGCATGTCAGGAATGACAGGTGCACAGGCAGCAAGAATGATTTTGCAGTCAAACGGAATAAATGATGTGTCTGTACAGAGGATATCAGGTAAACTAACAGATCATTATAACCCATCTACGAAAGTGCTTAATCTTTCGGAATCTGTGTATGGTTCAACATCTGTTGCAGCTATAGGAGTTGCGGCACATGAGTGCGGTCATGCTATACAGCATGCAAGAGGATATTTTCCACTTTCTTTAAGAACTGCACTTGTGCCTGTTGCGAATATCGGTTCACAGCTCTCATGGGTATTTATCATAGTTGGTGCAATTTTAAGCTTTAACCAGACACTTATAACAATAGGTATTATTATGTTTAGTGCGGCCGTGCTTTTTCAGCTTGTTACGCTTCCTGTGGAATTTAACGCTTCTGCAAGAGCTCTTGAACAGCTGGAAAGTAATGGTATACTTTACAGGGATGAAGTAAGCCAGACAAGAAAAGTATTGTCAGCTGCTGCACTTACTTACGTTGCAGCAGCGGCTACAGCAATCTTGCAGCTTTTAAGACTTATAATTCTTTTTGGAGGAAGAGGCCGGAGAGATGACTGATAAAATGCAGGTTAATTTACGACAGGTAGCTATGGAAATACTGTATGAAGTACAGAAGAATAATGGACTGCTTCATGTTGTATTATCGGATGCTTTAAAGAAATACCAGTATCTTGATAAAAATGAGCGTTCATTTATCTCAAGACTTGTACAGGGAACAGAAGAAAGAAAAATAGAACTTGATTATATTATAGACAGTTTTTCAAAAACTCCTGTAAAAAAACAGAAAGATGTTATAAGAATTATTCTGGAAATGTCTGTCTACCAGTTAAAATATATGGACAGTGTGCCGGCTTCAGCAGTCTGCAATGAAGCGGTAAAGCTGGCTGTAAAGAAAAACTTTGGGACGCTTCGCGGTTTCGTGAATGGTGTTTTGAGAAATATAGCAAGAAATATTGATAATATTGAATATCCGGATAAAAGTACGAATACAGATAAATATTTATCTGTAAAATATTCAGTTCCGGAGGAGCTTGCAGGATATTTTCTTAAAAAATTCGGTGATAATGAAACAGAAGAAATGTTTGAAGCATTTAACAAAGATAAGTCAACATATATAAGATGTAATACAAAAAAGACAGATATTGCAGGCCTTACGGCTGCACTTGAGGCAGAGGGAGTTACAGTTACAAATGAAGGCATAGATAAAAGAATTGATTATGCTTTGAAAATATCAGGGTATGATTATCTTGGCGGACTGAAGTCATTTCGCGATGGACTGTTTTTTGTGCAGGATATAAGTTCCATGCTTGCATCACAAGGCGGCTTTATTAAGCGGGATGCGTATGTTATAGATGTGTGTGCCGCACCGGGTGGAAAGAGTATTAATGCTGCTTTAATGGCTGACATCGGACATGTAAGTTCAAGAGATATAAGCGGGCGTAAAGTATCACTTATAAAAGAAAATGCTGAAAGACTTGGGATTGATAATATTACGTATAAAGTATGGGATGCTGTTAAAAAGGATGAAGAAAGTGTAGAAAAAGCAGATGTGCTTATATGTGACCTGCCTTGTTCCGGACTTGGAATTATAGGAAGAAAGCCGGATATAAAGTATAATGTTACATATGAAAAAATAAAAGAACTCGCTTTACTTCAGAGGAAAATACTTTCAACAGTCTGGGAATATGTAAAAAAAGACGGAATACTTATATATAGTACATGTACGGTTACTCCTGAGGAAAATGCAGAAAATACTGAATGGCTTGTGAATAATTATCCATTTGAACTCATTGGAAAACCGGAACAGATTATGCCTCAGGACGGCACAGGAGACGGATTTTACATAGCAAGGCTTAAAAGGACGGAATGACAATGGAAAATATTGATAACAGAATAGATATAAAGTCAATGACAATTGATGAACTTGAAGAACTTCTTGTGTCAATGGGAGATAAGAAGTTCCGTGGAAAGCAGATTTTCTCATGGCTGCATGAAAAACTTGTTGTTTCATTTGATGACATGACTAATTTATCAAAACCGCTACGTGAAAAACTTGAAGAAAAATGCAGAATTACAGCGTTAAAAGCAGAAACTGTGCAGGTTTCAAAAATTGACGGAACATCAAAATTTCTATTTGAATTATATGACGGCAATCTTATAGAAAGTGTTCTTATGAAATATCATCATGGTAATTCTGTATGTATATCTTCACAGGTTGGCTGCCGTATGGGATGCCGTTTCTGTGCGTCCACACTTGATGGCTGTGTGAGAAATCTTACGCCATCAGAGATGCTTGACCAGATATATACGATTCAGAAAATTTCCGGTGAGAGAGTTGATAATGTTGTAGTCATGGGTTCTGGTGAGCCAATGGATAATTTTGATAATATTATCCGCTTTTTAAGTCTGTTAAACAGTGAACAGGGGCTTAATATCAGTGCGAGAAATATTACTGTATCGACATGTGGAATTGTACCTAAGATTATAGAGCTGGCAGATAAAAAACTGCAGATAACGCTTGCAATATCGCTTCATGCTCCTAATGATGAATTAAGAAAAACGATGATGCCCATTGCAAATAAATATTCAATTGAAGAGATTATGGAAGCATGCCGGTATTATTTAAAGCAGACTAACAGACGAATTTCATTTGAATATAGTCTTGTAAAAGATGTTAATGATACAGAGGAGTGTGCACAGCAGCTGATATCGCTTGTGAAAGGGATGAATTGCCATATAAATCTTATTCCGGTTAATCCTATTAAAGAAAGAGATTACAGGCAGTCAGAGCAAAAAGCTATTTATGCTTTTAAAAATAAACTTGAAAAAAATGGAATAAATGTTACTATAAGAAGGGAAATGGGCAGAGATATTGATGGTGCCTGTGGACAATTAAGAAAAAGCTATATAGGCAAATGAATGTAAAGAATGGAGATAACAATGGAAGCATTTGCTTTGACAGATGTGGGGATTGAAAGAAAAATTAATCAGGATTATGTCTATTTTACCCTGAAACAGACAGGGCATCTTCCGAATTTGTTTATAGTTGCTGACGGCATGGGAGGACATAAGGCAGGAGACGTTGCATCAAGGTACACTGTTGATGAATTTGTATCTTTAATAGAAAATGCTACTGAAAAAGATGACATAACGGTTATAAGTGAGGCAGTTACAAAGGTAAATACGATGCTTCTTGAAAAGGCAAAAGAGTCACCTGACTATACAGGAATGGGAACAACTCTTGTTGTTGCTACGATTAAAGATGAAATGCTTCGTGTTGCAAATGTCGGTGACAGCAGACTGTATGTTATAGGTACAGATGGCATACGTCAGATTACAAGAGATCATTCGCTTGTTGAGGAAATGGTTTCTATGGGAGAAATAGACAGAAAAGAAGCAAGAACACATAAAAGGAAAAATATTATTACAAGAGCTATAGGTGGAGACAGTTATGTTGAACCGGAAATGTTTTGCGTAGAACTTATGCCGGATGATATAATTATGATGTGTTCTGACGGACTTACGAATATGATTGAAGACGAAGATATATTTAAGATTGTTAAACAGAATCTGCCGCTTGATAAAACAGCAGAAACATTAGTTGATACAGCTAATAGTAATGGCGGTAAAGATAATATTTCAGTCATTTTAATAAAACCTTAAAAGGTGAAACAGCAAACAGAAATGGAGAATTTTATGTTAAGAAAAGGAATGTTTTTGGCAGACAGATATGAAATTCTGGAACAGATTGGTACAGGTGGAATGTCTGATGTCTACAGAGCAAAGTGTCATAAGCTCAACAGATTTGTAGCAATCAAGGTCTTGAAAAAAGAGTATAGCGAAGATAAGACTTTTGTATCAAAATTCCGTGCAGAAGCACAGGCAGCAGCAGGACTTACACATCCTAATATTGTAAATGTATATGATGTTGGTGATGAAAATGGCATTTATTATATTGTAATGGAACTTGTAGAGGGAATTACCCTTAAAAAATATATAGAAAAGAAGGGAAAGATTCCATATAAAGAGGCTGTAAGCATTGCAATCCAGGTAGCAAAAGGCATGCAGGCGGCTCACAGCCATCATATCGTGCACCGCGATATCAAACCGCAGAACATTATTATTTCAAGGGATGGCAAAGTCAAGGTTACTGATTTTGGTATAGCAAAAGCAGCATCTTCAAGTACAATTACATCTTCTACAATGGGTTCTGTTCATTATATAAGCCCTGAACAGGCCAGAGGTGGTTATTCAGATGAGAGAAGTGATATATATTCATTTGGTATTACACTATTTGAGATGCTTACCGGAACAGTTCCGTTTGATGGGGATTCAACAGTTTCTGTAGCTGTACAGCACATACAGGAAGAGATTCCAAAGCCATCGACAGTTGCCGATGGTATTCCTGTAAGCATTGATATGATTGTACTTAAATGTACACAGAAAAAAACAGAGAGAAGATATCAGGATGCAGCAGAACTTATTGCTGATTTGAAAAAATCTCTTGTGGCACCTGATGAGAATTTTGTTAAGATGATGCCTGTATATAATGCACCTGGTCAGCCTGAAACAGTTCAGGCTGCAGAGGAAAGCAGCGAAAATAATGATGAACAGGAAAATCAGAATAGTAATGAAAGTATGGCAGAAAATAAAAAAGACAGTGAAGATATCGATGATGAATTATTAGATGATGAACTTCTTGACGATGATGACGATGAAGAAGATTCTGATTCCGATGATGACGATGAAGAAGATATTGACGATGAGAATAATGATAAACTTGATAAGATATTCAAGTGGATTGGTGCCGGAATTATAGCATTAATAGTTATTATAACAATATTTGTTGTTGCAAAACTTTTCATAGGTGGTTCTTCAAATAAAAAGGAAGAGGAAACAACAACTCAGGCACAGACAACTACAGCAGCTTCAAAAGAAGATGCTTCAAAGAAAGTTTCTGTTCCTAGTGTTATCGGTAAGACTGAGGAAGAAGCAAAGACAACACTTAATTCACTTGGTCTTGGATATAAGGCGACGTATCAGCCATCGAATACAATCCCTGAAGGAACAGTAATTTCACAGGGAACAAGTTCAGGTACAAAGGTAGCAAAGAATACAACAATAACACTTTCAATAAGTTCAGGTCCTGAAAGTTCATCAGTTCCTAATGTTGTCGGACAGGATCAGGTTGGAGCATCATCGCTACTTGAGTCTGCCGGATTTAAGGTATCGGTAAAACAGTCATACAGTGATTCAGTAGAACAGGGCAAGGTAATAAGCCAGTCACCTTCAGGCAGCACAACTGTATCACCGGGTTCAACTGTAACAATTACAGTAAGCCAGGGCAAAGAGACAAAGATGGTTACAGTGCCAAGTCTTGCAGGAATGAATCTTAAAGATGCACAGAATACTCTTAGTTCATTGGGACTTAATTATAGTATTGAATATAAAGAGGGTGGCACTAAGAAAGATACAGTAATTAATACCAGCCCATCAGCAGGACAGTCAGCTGAGGAAGGCTCATCCGTTAAGATTTATGTAAGTAAAGGTCAGGAGACAACACCTGCTGCACCTGGGAGCGGAGCGGGAAATAATAATTCCGGTTCAGGAAATAATACAGGAAATAACAGCCAGCAGGGTGCTGCAGGCAGTAACTAACAGAATATGGTTTACGGAAAAATAATTAAAGGTATTGCAGGCTTCTACTACGTTCATGTAGAGGCCTGCGGTATTTATGAATGTAAAGCAAAAGGAACCTTCAGAAATAAAAAAATCAAACCGCTTGTAGGAGATAACGTACGTATTGAAATAATTGACGAAGAAAATTTCAAAGGCAATATTGAAGAGATACTTGAGCGGAAAAATGAGCTTATACGTCCCGCTGCGGCTAATATTGACCAGGCACTGCTTTTATTTGCAATTAAAGATCCTGCTCCAAACCTGAATCTGCTGGACAGATTTCTTGTTATGATGGATTACCAGAATGTACCAGTTATAGTATGTTTTAATAAAGTGGAACTTGTAGACGAAAAAGAGCAGGAAAGGCTTCGCAGCATATATGAAAAATGTGGATGCTGTGTTTTATTTATGAGCATATACGAGAATAAAGGCGTAGATGAATTAAAGAAACTTCTGCATGATAAAACAACAATTCTTGCAGGACCATCAGGTGTTGGTAAATCGTCATTTACTAATATTTTACTTGATTCAGATACAATGGAGACAGGCGGAATAAGCAGAATCGGAAGAGGAAGACATACTACAAGGCATTCAGAGATATTTAATATGTATGGAAAGTCATATATATGTGATACACCGGGATTTACTTCACTTATGCTTCCTGAACTGGAAAAAGAGGATTTAAGATATTATTTTCCGGATTTTGAAGAATTTGAAGGTAAATGCAGATTTAATGGCTGTGTTCATGTAAATGAGCCGGGATGTGCGGTTAAAATGGCTGTTGATGAGGGAATACTAAGCAAAGACAGATATCAAAGTTATGTCACTTTGTATGAAGAGTTGAAAAATAAAAAGAAGTATTAATTTCTTTTGAAGAACAAGGAGAAAATTATGAATATTTTATCGCCGTCTATTCTTTCAGCAGATTTTACCAAGCTGGGAGAAGAGATTGAGACAATAGATAATGCCGGGGCAGAATATATCCATGTTGATGTAATGGATGGAATGTTTGTTCCGAGCATTTCTTATGGAATGCCTGTTATAAAGTCAATAAGAAAATCAACAGGCAAAGTCTTTGATGTTCATCTTATGATAAGCGAGCCAATAAGATATATTGCTGATTTTGCTGCATCAGGAGCGGACATGATTACTGTTCATGTTGAGGCGTGTTCGGATGTTGTTGCAACAATTGAGAAAATAAGAGAGTATAAGCTCAAAGTTGGTATAACCTTAAATCCGGACACACCGGTATCAGCTATAAAACCTTATCTTAACAGAGTTGATATGGTATTGATTATGAGTGTTAATCCGGGATTTGGAGGGCAGAAGTTTATTACTTCATCAGTCGATAAGATAAAAGAAGTCAAAAGATTAAGAGATGAGTTGAATCTTTCATATGATATCGAGGTCGATGGCGGAATTAATATTGACAATCTGGCAACGGTTCTTGAAGCAGGTGCCAATGTCATTGTTGCAGGTTCTGCAATTTTCAGAGGTGATGCCGCTGAAAATGTTAAGAAATTTAAGAGTATTATGAGTGTATGGTAATATTTTATGATGAGTCCTGTGACGGTTCTGACAGGACTCAAAATTAATTATGTAAATTAATAAAAAAGTGTTGATATTTACAAAAAACATGTATATAATACAGATAGGAACAGATAAAGTTCTCTTCATCATCTATGATGAGTCCTGTAACGGTTCTGACAGGACGGTAAAATAAAAATTGACCGAGTAATGAGTCCTGTGACGGTTCTGACAGGACGGTAAAATAAAAATTGACCGAGTGATGAAGCTGATTACGAGAGGCTTATAAAAGTCTCTCGTTTCTTTTACCCTGCTTAATCAAGCAGATATTTCCCAAAGGAGAAAATTGAATGATATTATCTGAGAATGATTATCAGATTCTAAAATTGACGGACGCATTTTATAAGGCATACCCTAATCCGCCATATAGAGAGATTTTAAAGAAAAAACAGAGAGCGTATAATTGTTTATTGTTTCAGACTCATTATAATTATTTTATATGTATTCCATATAGAACAGAAATCAGTCATAGATATGCATTTCATTTTACCAATACATTAAGAGCAAAAAAACATAAATCAGGATTGGATTACAGCAAAATAGTTATTATAGAGAAATCAGAATATATTGATTCTACAGATGCGATTATTGATAAAGATGAATTTAATGAGACTATGGTGAATCTTGGACGTATAAAAAAAGAGTCATTAAATTTTGTTGAAGATTATATTGCACATATGAAAGGTGAAAAGCCGTTACATAAAAAAGAATTTGACAGAAGGTATGGTTTTTCTCCGTTGAAATATTTTCATAAAGAATTGGGAATATAAGAAAATCCTTCCTGCATTTCATTCGTGCTGAAAAAACTGTAATTCGTGCAAATTGTTACACAAGATGTTTTATTTTTTATATTATAAATACAACGTATAGCAGAAACAATTAAATAGAAGTACATTTTATTTCAAATGTGAAGGAGGAAACAAGATGAAGAATAAATTATTTACAATTTTAATCGGTCTTGCCATGGTGGCAGCAATTCTACCTGCCTATAAAGTAAAGGCGGAAGAAACAGGACACAAACATTGCATATGCGGTGCACAGCATACAGAAAAAGGAGACCATATAAGCGATACGCAGACAGAGTATTCTACAAGATTGTATATGAAAGACGGAAAACTTATGATGGGTGACGGAGAGTGGGAAACAAGAGAAACTGCTCTTACACCATATGTTTCATATGATGCGTATTCATTGGAAAGCGGAAATTATTATCTTGACACGGACCTTGAGTTTAGTTATGAACTTATAGAAATGCCTGTTCTTTTTATTGACGGAGATGTAAATCTTTGCCTTAACGGTCACAGTATTATACTGGCTTCATCACAAAGTTCTGTAATTGAAGTTATTAAAGGAAAAAGTCTTACTTTGACCGATTGTAAAGGCGGAGGAAATATTTCACACAAAGGTATTTATTCTGCAGGACACGGAATAACTACAGCAGGAACATTTAATATGTATGGAGGAAATATCACTAATAATTTTACATTTGGAGTGACCAACAATATTGCTGATAAGGCCAACAACGGCGGTGGTGTGTTTATTGAACCGAACTGTACAATGAACATGTATGGCGGAACAATCACTAATAACAAAGCTGTAAGCGGAAAGGATTCTTCAACAGGTGAAGCCATTGAAGGACACGGCGGCGGTGTCTATGTTTCAAAAGACAGCGAATTTAACATGTATGGCGGTGAGATTAGTGGTAACAAATCAAATTTAACAGGAGGCGGTGTATACAATCTCGGCACAATGACTGTGTCAGGTGATGCAAAGATTTCCGGAAACGGAAAAAACAGCAGAAATTACAGCAATGCTTATATGGGAGAAGGAGGAACACTCACAATCGGCGGTAAACTGACAGGAAAGATAGGCGTCAGCAAGTATGACAGTAAAGTTGGTGACGTTGTCGTAACAGGTGCCGATGCGGACAAAGATTACAGTGCAATATTTTTTAGTGACAATTTTAACTTCGATGTTAAACATGATGGTAATAATATTGTGTTGATACCACATACACATGTTTTGGGAGAATGGGAACACAATGGTATTTTACACTGGCATGAATGTGAGGTTTGTTCCAAAGTGCTTGATGATGCAGAACATACATGGGATGAGGGCGTAATTACAAAGGAGCCTACAACCGATGCTGAAGGTGAGAAAACTTTCACATGTGATGTATGTAAAGCAACAAAAACGGAAGCGATTGACAAGCTGCCTGTTGTAAATGACGAAATTCAGGATGGCTCAAACAACTCACAGTATACAGATACTTCTGACAAAAATCAGAATAATGGCACAACAGGTGAACAGAATAACGACACGTCTGCAATAACATCTCCAGAGACAGGAGACAAGATGAATCTTGTATTGTGGATTGCCCTGCTGGTTGTAAGTGCAAGTACAGTTATTGGTACGGCTGTTGTAAACAGAAAAACAATATAATATATAAACAATAAAATGTATTAAATTGCAAGGCGGCTATCGGAAACGATGGCCGCCTAAAATTATGAGAGAATAGTATTGAGAAGGTTAGTAAATAATGATATTATTATTACAAAATACAGATAAAAGAGGAAATATGTCTATGCAATCAAAAGTGAATGAAGCGGCAAAAAGAAAAAATTGTGGTTATAATTGTGCCCAGGCAGTGGCATGCACGTATTGTGACATGGCTGGTATTGATGAAGAAACAGCAAAAAATCTTACACAGGGTTTTGCTGCTGGTATTGGAGGCAGTATGGAAGCAACATGTGGAGCGATAATAGGTGCAGTTAGTGTATTAGGTATGATTAATAAAGATGCCGTGAAAACAATGCAGGGTTCAAGAAGAATAATCAATAGATTTAAGGAACAAAATGGTACAGTTGTCTGTAAGGAATTAAAAGGAATAACTGATGGAGTTGTAAAAAGAGAATGTATTGACTGTGTGAAAGATGCAGCGTTATTTCTTGAGGATGAATTAAAATAAGATGGTATTTTGAGCTATACTTTTAATGTGTTATTTAATAATTATCAGAGGATATTTTTATGAAAGAAAATGAAAAAAAATCCAGAATACTTTTACAGCTTTTTATAACATTTATGAAAATAGGCACATTCACTTTCGGCGGTGGTTATGCAATGATTCCGCTTATTCAGAGAGAGACTGTGGTGAAAAGAAAATGGGTAGATGATGAAGATATACTTAATATTGTAGCAATAGCAGAGAGTACGCCGGGCCCCATAGCGATAAATACTTCGACATTTGTAGGGTATCGTGTTGGCGGATTTTGGGGAGCTGTTGTTGGAACGGCTGGCATGATACTGCCGTCATTTGTAATAATACTGGCGATTTCTTTTGTATTGAAAAGATTTCAGGATATACAGATTGTAAAGTATGCATTTAATGGTGTACGAGCTGGTGTACTGGCACTTATAATAAGAGCATTGTGGCTTATGTACAAGAATGTTAAAAAGTCAGCTGTGACATATATAGTTATGGCTGCAGTATTTGTTTTAAGTGCATTTGCTGATGTTAATGTAATTATTGTTATAGCATGCTGTGCATTATTTGGACTTATAACATCTTATATAAAAACAGGAAATGAGAAGCAGAATATATGATATATATCAGATTATTATGGACATTTTTTAAAATAGGTGCTTTTACATTCGGAGGAGGCTATGCAATGCTTCCGCTTGTAGAGAGTGAAGTCGTGGCACATGGGTGGATGGATGAACAGGATATCGTTAATTTTATAGCGGTCAGCGAAAGTACGCCGGGCTCATTTGCTGTAAATGTTGCTACATATGTAGGAGAAGAAGTTGCCGGTATTGCCGGTTCGGTATGTGCAACACTTGGTGTTGTGCTGCCGTCGTTTATAATAATTCTCATAATAGCCGGATGTTATAAGAAATTCAGGGACAGCGGCATTATAAAAGGGTGTATGAGCGGACTTAAACCAGCAGTTGTCGGACTTATCGGAGCTTCAGTTATATCAGTAGGCAGGGAAGTATTTATTCCTGATGGATTAGCAGTGGGAATTTTTAAGGCAGCAGGTACATATGTTTCCGCAGGAATACTTGTGATTGCACTTATTTTGTCATTTAAAAAAGTACATCCGATTATAATAATCATTTTAAGTGCAATATTAGGGATAGCAGCCGGATATATTGCATAAAAATAAGAAATGTACATTTTACCATATATGTGATATACTATATTCTATTGTATTATGACATTAAATACTTTTAAAGGAGAAAATAAATTATGAAACTTGGTATCGTAGGTCTGCCAAATGTTGGTAAGAGTACATTATTTAATTCACTTACAAAAGCCGGAGCTGAGTCTGCAAACTATCCGTTCTGTACAATTGATCCTAATGTTGGCGTTGTTACAGTTCCAGATGAAAGACTTGACAGACTTGCAGCACTCTATAATTCAGCAAAGATTACACCTGCTGTTATTGAATTTGTTGATATTGCCGGTCTTGTTAAAGGTGCATCAAAAGGTGAAGGACTTGGTAATCAGTTCCTTGCAAATATCAGGGAAGTTGATGCGATTGTCCATGTTGTAAGATGTTTTGAAGACAGCAATATTGTTCATGTAGATGGTTCAATTGACCCATTAAGAGATATTGAGACAATTAATCTTGAGCTTATTTTCTCAGATATGGAAGTTCTCGAGAGAAGACTTTCTAAGCAGAAGAGAGCATCATATAACAATAAAGAGATTGCAAAAGAATGTGATTTGATTGAGAGACTTATTGCGTTCCTTGAAGCAGGCAATCTTGCAAAGAATTTTGAACTTGAAGATGAAGATGAAGAGGCATTTTTCAAAGAATACAATCTTCTTACAGCAAAGCCTGTAATTTTTGCGGCAAATGTAACAGAGGATGATCTGGCAAATGATGGTGCTGATAACAAGTATGTTCAGGCAGTACGTGAATTTGCAGAGAAAGAACATTGTGGAGTATTTGTAATCTGTGCACAGATTGAGCAGGAAATTTCAGAACTTGATGATGATGAGAAGAAGATGTTCCTCGAAGACCTTGGACTCAAGTCTTCAGGACTTGACAAGCTTATTTCAGCAAGCTACAGTCTTCTTGGACTTATCAGCTATCTCACAGCAGGTGAGACAGAGACAAGAGCGTGGACAATTACTAAGGGTACAAAAGCACCTCAGGCAGCCGGAAAGATTCACAGTGATTTTGAGAGAGGCTTTATTAAGGCAGAAGTTGTATCTTATGACGATTTAATTAACTGCGGTTCATATAATGCTGCAAAAGAAAAAGGTCTTGTAAGAATGGAAGGAAAAGAATATGTTGTTAAAGATGGCGATGTTATTCTTTTCAGATTCAATGTATAAAACCAATTTATAAAGAATTATAAAAATTTTGTGAAATATATTACAAAATAAAAAAACTATATATTGTGGACTTTACTACGTTAATACACTATATAAATATAAACAGAGCAGATATTGAGGAATTTCCAATATTTGCTCTGTTTTTTTTGTACAAAAAAGACTTGTATTTTATCTAAAATAAGTATAAAATTGACCATAAAGTGGTGGAAAGTGGTAGCAAATGGTTTAAAGTGGTAAATGGAGGCACGAAATTATGTTTATGGGAGAATATAACCATACAATTGATGCCAAAGGGCGTCTTATTGTACCGGCGAAGTTCCGTGAAATATTAGGTGATAATTTTATTGTTACCAAAGGTCTTGACGGCTGCCTTTTTGTTTACCCGAATGATGAATGGACCAGATTTGAAGAAAAGCTGAAAAGCTTACCACTTACTAATAAAAATGCCAGACAGTTTACACGTTTTTTCCTTGCCGGAGCAGCGGCATGCGAAGTTGATAAACAGGGAAGAATACTTCTCCCACAGGTTTTAAGGGAGTTTGCCAGTCTCGAGAAGGACGTTGTGCTTGTCGGAGTTGCAAGCAGAATCGAAATATGGAGCAGAGAACGCTGGGATGAATCTATGAATACATATGATGGTGACATGGATGAAGTGGCAGAAAATATGGAAAGTCTGGGATTTAGTATATAGCAGTTTACTAAGTGTAAAGGAAAGATTCGGATATGGAGTTTAAGCACAAATCAGTTTTATTGGAAGAGACAATTGAAAATCTGAATATAAAGCCGGATGGTATTTATGTGGATGGAACGCTTGGCGGAGGCGGACATTCATATGAGATTGCTAAAAGACTCACTGCCGGAGGAAGACTTATAGGAATAGACCAGGATGCAGATGCGATTAAGGCAGCTACAGACAGATTAAAGGAATTTGCTGACAGGGTTACGATAGTAAGAAATAATTATTGTAATATTGCAGATGTACTTGACGAACTGGGAATAGTCAAGGTTGACGGAATAATACTTGACCTTGGAGTTTCATCTTATCAGCTTGATACAGCTGAACGTGGATTTACATATAATGTAGATGCACCTCTTGATATGAGAATGGATCAGAGGCAGCAGATAACAGCAAAAGACATAGTAAATACATACAGTGAATTTGATTTATACAGAATAATCCGTGATTATGGAGAAGATAAATTTGCAAAAAATATTGCAAAACATATAGTTGCAAGACGTACTGAAAAGCCAATAGAGACAACATTTGAACTCAATGATGTCATAAAGGCAGCTATACCGATGAAGTGCAGGATTAACGGAGGACATCCCGCAAAAAGGACATTTCAGGCAATAAGAATAGAATTAAATCATGAGCTTGATGTTCTTGAAAATTCTATTGATACAATGATAGACCGCCTAAATGCGGATGGAAGATTATGTATTATTACATTCCATTCTCTTGAGGACAGAATTGTAAAAGTAAGATTTAAAAATAATGAGAACCCATGTACATGTCCACCAGATTTTCCGGTATGTGTATGTGGAAAGAAATCAAAGGGAAAGGTTATTACAAGAAAACCGATACTTCCGTCTGAAGAAGAACTTAGTGTTAATTCACGTTCGAAAAGTGCTAAGTTAAGAGTGTTTGAAAGAGCAGGGGAGGCTTAAAAATGGCTGGTAGGAGAGTTGAAAATCAAAGAAGACAAAAATATGGCACAAGTTCATATGTGAGTGGAAATACAGCAAGAAAACTTGCAGCTGCACCACAGAGAAGATATGAAGAATATGATATACCTAAGGAAGTTGAAATAACAGAGGAAGACCGGATTGCCATCAGAAAGAAGCGTAAGGCAATACATCGTGCCAACAGACTTAATTTCCTGTATACAGTCGGAGTGTCAGCTATTATTATTACAATATTTGCAATATGCTTACAATATCTGAATGTCCAGTCACAGGTCAAGACAAACTCAACAGCAGTTACAAAGCTTCAGTCAGAACTTAATGAACTTACTAATTCTAATGATGAACTTGAACTTGAAATTAATGCAGGCATAGACTACGAACAGATTTATAATACAGCTGTAAATGAACTTGGAATGGTTTATCCTGAGAGAGATCAGGTTATTACATATGATGCGGGAGTAAGTGAGTACGTAAAACAGTATCATGATATTCCATAAGAGTATATTACATTTGATATATGGGAGAATTCGGAACGCATATGAATAACGAAGAACTTAGACGTAATAAATACAGAAGAAAAAAGGCAATGCTTAGGAAAGTACAAAACAAAATGGGCGTTGCCTTTTTTGTTATAATTCTTGCACTCTTTGCATTGGCAGTGAGAATACTTCTCATCAATTATAATCACGGAGAAGCTTATTCTAAGACGGTACTTGACCATCAGAGTTATACATCTACAACAATACCTTACAAGAGAGGTCAGATTCAGGATGCTAATGGAACAGTTCTTGCGTATAGTGAGAGAGTATACAACCTGATACTTGACCCGAAACTTATATTGTCTGATGAAAAGTATAAAGAACCGACACTTACGGCATTGACAGAATGTTTTGATTTAAAAAGAAGTGATCTTGAGTCAATTCTTGCAACTAAAAGCACAAGCCAGTATGAGAAGCTGTTAAAAGAGCTGACAAAAGATGAAATCTCAGAATTTGAGAACCGTGTGGAAGATACAAAAAATAATCCATATATAAAAGGTGTGTGGTTTGAAGACAGCTATATAAGAAAATATCCATTTTCTACACTGGCGGCCGATGTAATTGGATTTGCAAGTGCTGCAAATGGCGGTGAGCTTGGGCTTGAAAATTATTATGATGAGGAACTGTCCGGAACCGATGGTATTTCATACAGTTATGTAGGTGAAAATCTTGATGTTGAGACACAGGAGAAAAAAGCTGAAGATGGCTATAATCTTGTGACAACAATAGATTATAAAGTACAGAGCATAATTGAAAATAAAATAAAAGAATTAAATGCCGAAAGACCATCAAAGTCAACGGCTGTAATTGCAATGAATCCAAAGACGGGGGAGATTCTTGCAATGGCAAGTTATCCGACATTTAATCTTAACAATCCGAGAGACCTGAGTGGTGTGTACACACAGGAAGAATTGAGCACAATGACTGATATAGAGATGACTAATGCCATGTATGCATTGTGGAGTAATTATTGTGTTTCTACTATATATGAGCCGGGTTCAACTTTCAAGCCATTTACGGTAGCAGAGGGACTTGAGGAAGGTGTTATACATGATGGCGATACATTTTACTGCGGCGGTTTCATGGAAGTCAGCGGAAGCATAATCAACTGCCATGAACACAGCGGACATGGTACTGTTACAGTAAAAGAAGGTCTTATCCAGTCATGTAATCCGACTATGATGCAGATTGCAGCAAAGCTTGGTGGTGTGAAAATTGCGAAATATGAGGCACTTTTTGGATTTGGTAACAGGACAGGCATTGATTTGCCGGGCGAGGAAGCCGGTCTTACAATCGGTGAGAAGATGAAAGTCATTGATGCAGCATGTAACTCTTTTGGACAGAATATCAATGTAAATATGGTTCAGATGGCAGCGGCATTTTCATCACTTGTAAATGGTGGTAATTATTATCAGCCTCATATAGTAAAAAGAATTGAAAAGAGTACAGGAGAAGTCGTAAAAACGATAGAACCTAATCTTGTAAGACAGACTGTAACATCAGAGACATCACAGCTGCTACGCACATATTTAAGAGCCGGCGTAGATGAAGGACTTGCCAGAAAGTCAGGTGTTGCAGGATATGCTATCGGTGGTAAAACGGGAACGGCACAGAAACAGCCGCGAGAAGATAAGAAGTGGGTTGTATCTTATATAGGATGTGCACCTACTGATGACCCACAGCTTGTGTTGTATACAGTAATTGATGAACCATTTGAGACAAACGGAACATCAGGAAGTTCTCTTGATGCACTTAATCTTTCAAGAAGTATCTACGAGGAGGCTCTTCCATATCTTAATATTTATAAAGATATTAAGGCAGAACCGGTTGATACAACCAATAGTGCAGTTGAATCAACTGTAGAACTTCCAGATACAACAAATACAAATAATAATTAAAAAGAGTGATTATATCCGTTATATAGTACATAAAATTATGTAAGCCACTGACATATCAGGAGATGTTTATGAAAAACCGTGATGAAGGCATGGTTAAGACTTATCACCGCAAGAAGCTGCTGGTTAGTATTACATGTGTGATTCTCGCACTCTTACTTATAAGCATAAGACTTTTATATGTATGTGTATTCCAGTCATCGTACTATCTTGAAAAGGCACAAAAGCTGCATGAAAGAGAGCGTGACATAAAAGCGTTAAGAGGTGAAATCCTTGACAGAAACGGAGTTGTGCTTGCATCAAACAAAACAGTATGTACCGTTTCGGTTATACATAGCCAGATTACACAGCCACAAGAAGTAATACAAATGCTTGTAAAAGAGCTTGACATTACGGAAGAAGCTGCAAGAAAGAGGGTTGAGAAAGTATCCTCAATTGAGAGGGTGAAGACAAATGTAGACAAAGAGACCGGTGACAGGATAAGAGAATATAATTATTCAGGTGTCAAAGTGGATGAAGATTATAAAAGATATTATCCATATTCAAAATTATGTTCCAAAGTTCTTGGGTTTACAGGAAGTGACAATCAGGGGATACTTGGACTTGAAGCGAAATACGACGCATATCTTTCAGGTACTCCCGGGCAGATACTCACACTGACTGATGCGTGGGGGGTTGAGGTGAAAAATGGTAATGAAGAACGTGATGAACCTGAAAAGGGGAGTAACCTTTATACCAGCATAGATATTAATATACAGTCATATGCACAGCAGCTTGCACAAAAAACTCTTGAACAGAAACAGGCAAAAAGCGTTTCAATAATCGTTATGAATCCTGAAAACGGAGAGATTCTCGCTATGACAAATGAACCGGAATATGATTTGAATAACCCGTATGAATTAAACAGTGATTTGCTGATATCATCAACAGGAACATCAAAAATGGATTTATTAAATAATATGTGGAGAAATTTCTGTATTAATGATACATATGAACCAGGCTCAATATTTAAAATGGTGACAGCAACTGCCGCACTTGAAACGGGGAGTGTAACATTAAATGACCATTTCACATGTGGAGGAAGTGCTATTGTTGCTGACAGAAAAATAAGGTGCCACAAGACGACAGGACATGGAACACAGACGTTTACACAGACCGTAATGAACTCGTGCAATCCGGCATTTATAGAGTGGGGAAGAAGAGTCGGAACTGAACGGTTTTTTGAGTATATGGGAAAACTTGGGCTGCTTGAAAAGACAGGAATTGATATAGCAGGTGAAGCATCGACAATCATTCACAAGCAGGAAAATGTAGGTGAAGTTGAACTTGCAACAATGTCTTTCGGACAGTCATTCCAGATAACACCGCTTCAGATGCTTCGTGCTGCAAGTGCAATCATAAACGGCGGAAATCTTGTCACACCTCATTTTGCAGTTAAAAGCGTGTCAGAGGCAGATGGAACAGCGGTTGAATTCAATTATGAAATTCAAAGTAATGCCATAGAAGAAAAAACAAGTCTTATGATGAAAGATATTCTCAGGCAGGTAGTTGAAGAGGGAGGCGGTAAAACTGCAACCTCGCAGAAACTTCCGCGAGGCTCGGGAAAATATATTTCAAGCTTCATCGGATTTTCACCTGTTGATAATGCAAAGGTAATAGCAATGTGTCTTATTGATGAACCACAGGGCATATATTATGGCGGAACAATCGCGGCACCCGTTATAAGGGAGCTTTTTGAAAATATACTGCCTTATCTTGAAATACAGAATAATTGAGAGTAAAATGTGAACATAAAAGCGAATTTAAAGCATGCAAGGGAGAAAGCTGAAATGTTAGATTTAAAAAATAAAAAGATTATGGTCGTAGGAGCAGGAATAAGCGGAATCGGAGCAGTACATCTTCTTAATCAGGTAGGAGCTGATGTTGTATTGTACGATGGTGGTTCAAAACTTAGCGAAGACGATGTGATAAAGAAGTTAAATGGAGATAAAGCACAGATTATTCTTGGCGAATTCAGCAGAGAGTATATGGAAGGAATAGATATGCTTGTCATAAGCCCGGGCGTACCTATAGATAATCATGTGGTTGTAGAATTTAAAAAGGCAGGCGTTCCGGTATGGGGAGAAGTTGAACTTGCATATAATTATGATAAAGGAACGGTGCTTGCAATAACAGGTACTAACGGAAAGACAACAACAACAGCACTCACAGGACAGATTGTCGGAGCATGGGCAAAAAAGACATTTGTTGTCGGCAATATTGGCAATTCTTATACAAAAGAAGTGTTAAATTCAGATGAAAATTCATATACAGTGGCAGAAATAAGCAGTTTTCAGCTTGAAACAGTGCATGAATTTGCACCGAAGGTAAGTGCAGTTTTAAATATTACACCAGATCATCTTAACAGACATCATACAATGGAATGTTATGAACAGACAAAAGAAATGATTGCAGCTAATCAGACAAAACAGGATACATGTGTACTTAATTATGATGATGAGCGTTTAAGAGAATTTGGCGAAAACAAGTGCAAAGCATCTGTTGTATGGTTTTCAAGTAATGGAAAGGTTCCGGTTGGTGCATATGTTGATGGTGATATGATTAAATATACAGACGGCACATCTACACAGGATATTATTAATGTGCATGATATGAATCTGCTTGGAAAGCACAATTATGAAAATGTTTGTGCGGCTGTAGCAATAAGCAAGGCAGCAGGTGTGCCTGATGATATTATAGTAAATCAGGTACGTGTATTTAAAGCAGTTGAACACAGAATTGAATATGTTGCGACAAAAAATGATGTAATGTATTACAATGATTCAAAAGGAACAAATCCGGAAGCGGCAGTCAAAGCAATTGAGGCAATGCAGCGTCCTACAATTCTTATCGGTGGAGGATATGATAAAGGTTCTGAATTTGATTTATATGTAAAAGCATTCAAGGATAAAGTGAAGCTTCTTGTGCTTATAGGTCAGACAAGTGAAAAAATTGCCGCGACAGCCAAAAAGTATGGATTTGATTCAATTATTTATGCTGATTCAATGGAAGAAGTTGTAAAAATATGTGCACAGAATGCGAAACCAGGAGATGTAGTGCTTCTTTCTCCTGCATGTGCAAGCTGGGGAATGTTTGATAATTATGAACAGCGTGGAAGAATGTTTAAAGATTATGTAAATGCACTTTAAATATTATAAATTAGAAAAGTTATTAAGGAGACAGTTGTGGATAGAACCAGAAAGAAATCGGTAAAAAGATATTTTGACTATAGCCTTTTATTTGTTACAATATTTATTGCCGGCTTTGGTCTTATAATGATTTATAGTACAAGTTCATATACTGCCCAGATGAAATTCGGCAATGCACAATACTACTTCAAAAAACAGCTTATGTTTATGCTGCTGGGGTTTGTTGCCATGTATATTGCATACAGGATTGATTATCATGTATGGCATAAACTTGCATTTCCGTTTTTTATATTTGCATCTCTTCTTGTATTTGCATTAATTCCATTTGGCAGTGAGGCAAATGGTGCAACCCGCTGGATAAGATTCGGTTCAATTGGTGTACAGCCGGCAGATGTGTGTAAGCCTGCGGTTATAATGATGGTATCTTCGGCGGTCTGTTCATATGGAACAAAGTTAAAGAAGTTCCGGTATGTAATGCTGATATGTATTCTTACCGGGGGTGTTGAGGCTGCACTTGTATTTGTTATTTCAAATAATATGAGTAGTGCTATAATAATTTTTCTTATTGCATTTGTTCAGACATTTGTAGCATATCCGGGATATAAAATATATGTGGCATTGACCGGGCTTGCGGCTGCCGGTGTCGGAGGTATTTATGCATGGCTTACGAATATGATTAAAAGTGGAAATATGACAGAGAGTTTCAGGCTTAACAGACTGCTTGTCTGGATAAATCCTGAAAATTATGCAAGCGATAAAGGCTTCCAGACTGTGCAGGCTCTTTATGCCATAGGTTCAGGCGGACTTTTTGGAAAAGGACTTGGAAAGAGTCTGCAAAAGCTGGGATACATACCTGAATCTCAAAATGATATGATTTTTTCGATAATATGCGAGGAACTTGGACTTTTTGGAGCTATTTTCGTTATTATTGTTTTTGGAGTAATGTTATGGAGAATTGCCCATGTGGCACAGAATGCACCAGATTTATTCGGAACACTTCTTGTATCGGGTGTATTTGCACATATTGCGATACAGGTTGTCCTTAATATTGCAGTTGTAACTAATTTTATACCAAATACAGGTGTTTCACTTCCATTTATAAGTTATGGCGGAACATCAGAGATAATACTTCTGGCTGAAATAGGGCTTGTTCTTAACGTTTCAAGTAAAATAAGGCTGGAAAGCTGACAGGATGGATGCACAGATTGTAAATAAATTCATATAATGTTATATAGCATTTCCGGAGGCAGAGTTTTGAAAAATCTGTGTGTTCAGGGTGGACGGAAATTATACGGAAGTGTAAGAGTGCAGGGTTCAAAGAACATATGTCTTCCAGTTATGGCAGCAAGTATTCTCAATGAAGGTATCAGTGTTATTGAAAATTGCCCATGCATTGATGATGTATTTATAATGCAGGAGATTCTTTCCAGTCTTGGATGTGTAATTAACAGGGAGCAAAATACACTGATAATTGATACTGCTAATGCTGTAAGCAAGCCTGTTTCGGCTGATATGGCAGGAAAACTGAGAGCATCTTCTGTGCTTATGGGACCGCTTCTTGCAAGATTCGGAAGCGTTAAGACGGCAAAACCGGGAGGATGTCAAATTGGAAAAAGACCGATTGATATACATCTTGATGTATTTAAAAGACTTGGTGCATCATGGGAGCTTGATGATGAGAATGTAAGTGTTTCGTCATTAAAACTTCATGAGGCTGATATATATCTTAGATTTCCAAGTGTGGGTGCAACACAGAATGCTATTATGGCATCGGTTAAGGTGCCGGGAATTACTATTATCAGAAATGCAGCTAAAGAGCCGGAAATAGTCGGTCTTTGTGATTATCTGACAGGTTGTGGCGCAGACATAAAAGGAGCAGGTGGTGACACAATTGCAGTAAGAGGTGTAGATAATTTAAATGACACAGTGTATACAATTCCGGCTGACAGGATGGTAATGGGAACGTATATTGCTTCTGTATGTGCGACAAGGGGGGATATAAAGCTTACCGGATGTAACATATGTGATGCAGGGGGATTCCTGGATGTATACACGGGCATGGGGCTTGAGTACAAAGAGTGCGAAGATGGAATATGTATATTCCAGAAAGAAAGACCCAAAGCGGTTAATTATATAAAAACAAGTGTATATCCGGGATTTCCTACAGATATGCAGTCTGTGACAATGAGTGTGGCTGCATATAGTGATGGAAAGACAGTGTTTGAAGAGAGCATATTTGAAAACAGATTTGGCGTTGCCGGACAGCTTAAAAAGATGGGAGCAGACATATCGGTTGATAAAAATATGGCTCATGTTACCGGCAGAAGCAGACTTACCGGAGCAGATGTTGCCGGAACTGATTTGAGAGGAACGGCGGCTTTATTTGTGGCAGCACTCGCAGCTGATGGCGAAAGTATAATCAGAAACACGCAATATATAAACAGAGGATATGAGAAATTTGTATCGAATTACAGAGAACTTGGAGCAGAAATAATAGAAATATGAAAAGGCAGAAAAACAACAACAGAGTTATAAAAATAGTAGTGCCTGTTATTATATGCCTTGTGGCAGCACTTGTGGTGGCAGGTTATTTCCTGTTCAGGGTAAATAATATATCATACGAAGGAAACAGGCACTACTCTGATGAGGAGATGAATAATTACATATTTGGAACGGATACACCGAATGCGGTTGTATATAACATTTTCGGCAAAAAAAACAAACAGATTCCTTTTATACAGAAATATGAAGTTGAGACAATCTGGCCGGATAAAATGAATGTTACAATATATGAGAAGGCGGTTGTAGGATATATTAATTATATGGGCTGCAACATGTATTTTGATAAGGATGGAATAGTTGTTGAAAGCTCGTCAAAATTATACAGCGGTGTTCCTCAGATAGAAGGATTGAAATTTACATCAATCGTTTTGGGAAGCAAGCTTGATGTTGGAGATGACAGTGTATTTTCGGATATACTTGAACTTACGCAGGCATTTGAAAAGTACAATCTTGATATAGATAAAGTATATTTTGATTCTTCTTATAATGTTACACTTTATATGAATGAAGTCAAAATTATTCTTGGAAATGCAGCTGACATCACGGACAGGCTTTACGCTTTGAAACGCATGGAAAATAAGATTGCCAATCTGAAAGGAACATTATATTTGTCAGATTATAACGGAAGTGAATCGTCTGTTATATTTAAGAAAGAAAATTGAAAAATGTATTGATATTTTGTTTAAAATTTTATATTATATTTAATAAGTGCAAATTGGTTAAGGAGGCAAATACCCTTGTTAGAGATTATGACAAATGACGCAGAGTCATCAGCAAAAATTATAGTAGTAGGTGTTGGCGGGGCAGGTAACAATGCAGTCAACAGAATGATAGATGAAAATATTAGCGGTGTTGAGTTTATCGGTATTAACACAGATGGACAGGCATTGCAGTTATGTAAAGCACCAACAACAATCCAGATTGGCGAGAAGCTTACAAAAGGACTTGGTGCAGGTGCACAGCCTGAGATTGGACAGAAGGCAGCAGAAGAGAATATAGAGGAACTTACACAGGCTATTGATGGTGCTGATATGGTATTTGTAACATGCGGTATGGGCGGTGGAACAGGAACAGGTGCAGCACCTGTAGTTGCCAAGATTGCAAAAGAAAAAGGTATTCTTACAGTAGGTGTAGTTACAAAACCTTTTAAGTTTGAAGCAAAGACACGTATGACTAATGCTATTGCTGGTATTGAAAGATTAAAAGAAAGTGTTGATACACTTATTGTAATTCCTAATGACAGACTTCTTGAGATTGTTGACAGAAGAACAACAATGCCGGATGCATTAAAGAAAGCAGATGAAGTTTTACAGCAGGCAGTTCAGGGAATCACAGACCTTATTAATGTTCCTGGCCTTATTAATCTCGACTTTGCCGATGTTAAGACTGTCATGACAGATAAAGGTGTCGCACATATCGGTATTGGTACTGCCACAGGTGATGACAAGGCGATTGAGGCAGTTAAGCAGGCTGTTACAAGTCCTCTTCTTGAGACAACAATTGAAGGTGCAACACATGTTATCATTAATATATCAGGTGATATAAGTCTTATTGAAGCAAATGAGGCTGCAAGTTATGTTCAGGAGCTTGCCGGTGAGAATGCCAATATCATATTTGGTGCCATGTTTGATGAAAATGCAGCAGATACAGCAACAATCACTGTTATTGCTACAGGTCTTGAAGACAGCAACGTGAATAATGCAATGGCAGGTTTTTCAGCAAAAGTACAGACACCAAGACAGGCAGTTAAGCCTTCATATACATATTCTGGTTCATCATCAGCTGCTGCTTCAACAGGTGTTAATGCAGGACATGCATCAACACAGCAGACTGTATCAACGATTTCACAGACACCGCTTCCGGGCTTAAAACAGCCGGGACAGGTTACAAGTAATGTTAAGGAAAAAGGAATAAACATTCCTACATTTTTACAGAAGACAAAGAAGTAATAATGGTTTTGTAAAAAATTATATTTATGATTAATACAGGCTGCCTTGCTTATCATAGTGAGGCAGCCATGTCTTTTTGCTTCGCAAAAACAAGGAGGGAAAATCCTCTCCTCACCATAGAGCATAGTGCATCAAAGATGCACATTTGGATTTTTGTTTCGCAAAAACAAGGAGGCAAATCCTCTCCTCACCATAAGGTTCGGATTTTTGCTTCGCAAAAACAAGGAGGCAAATCCTCTCCTCACCATAAGGTTCGGATTTTTGCTTCGCAAAAACAAGGAGGATGTTATGAAGTATAAAATAAGTGAGCTTGCAAAGCTTTTAGGGGTTTCTACAAATACTGTGAGACGCTACGAAGATATGGGGTATATATCTGCGGTGCGTGACGAAAAAAGCGGATACAGATATTACAATGATGATGATATTTTTTCTGTGATGAATGCAAAAATGCATGTAAAATATGGTTTTTCGCATGAACAGATAAGCCAGATGCAGTCATTTTCTCTTGAAGAGACAATTGATGCATACAAAAAAAGAATGGATGAGATGGATAAGCAGATTGCATATATGACTTATCTGCGTCATCGCCTCAAAGATGATTACCTTCTTATGAATAAGGCAGCTACATATTCAGATATTTATGAGAAAATGAGTCTTACTATGTATACAGTTATATATAAAGATGGTGAAAAGCTTCTTCAGGAGCCTGAAAGATTGCAAAAGCTTGGTGAATTTATATATAATTCACCGGAGGTACTGCATACGTATATTATACCGAAAGAATCCGTTGATAATGGCAATTTCCGTGTATGTTGTGGATGGTCAGTAAAGGAAGAACATATGGACAAATATGGAATGACAGAAAACAGTTATACACAGATATATAAAGGAAAACCATCTGTAATGGGCATATCAGAAGTACCGGCAGATATAGGACGGCTGGCAAATGAAAATCCAGAATATTTAAAAGAACTTATGATTGGCAAGCATCTTGATTATATGAAAGAACATAATCTTTATCTTAATGGGGATATAATCGGAATTGTAATTACAAAAGTCCGGGATAGCGGTAAAAATGTTATTTACATGCTTATGAGCCTGCCTTTTGGGAAGAATGATGTATAAAAATTCAAATAGATTATTAAATACATTTGTAAAATATTCTACAGGATATTTTTATAAGTGTACTTATAAAAAAACAATTTTATGTAATTTATGCAAAAAATGTTGACCTTGACATTGGTTCATACTATATAATTTGTACCTGAAAGAACTTGTATGTAGCGTACAGGTTCTTTCAGGTATTTTTAATATAGCAAAAAAGAAGGAGGAGAAGCATGAAAAGAATTGCAAAAAGACGTCTCAGTTGTCTTTTGAGTGCCATACTGCTGCTTGTTATGAGCCTTGATATGAGTGCTTTTGCAGGGGTTTTTGAAAAGACAGCAAGAAAAATTGATGTCTGGGATTTCGGTGGTGTTGCTGAGAGTAACACTGAAATGTATCAGAATAATATCAGTGCATCAGACTGGGACAATTGCAGTGATGTAGGAACCAATGCGAAGTTTAATGCAGCAAGCATTAAGTTTGGCGATTTGACACTCATTACAACATCAGGAGACAGATTGTATTCTACTTCATCAAAGAATTATGGTGCAAGTGGTTATGCAACTACAAAGTATGCAGATGGTTATGCTGCAAATGGTATGTTTTATTCAAATGGTACCGGAGGAGAATCAAGAAGATGCTTTACAATTGATAATGTAAAAGCTGGAGACAAGATTGTTGTCTATATGGTATCAAGTAATGCAGCAACAAGTAATCTTATTTTTAAGTATCTTGGTGAGTCCGGAAAACAGCAGGATTCAAAAGAATTTTCAAACACAGCAGGAAAGTATGAATTTATCGCAAAATACGACGGACAGTATAAAGTATATGCTGATGCTGTGGCAGGAAAACCTTGCTACAACAGAGTTGTAAGAATTCCGGGTGTAAATGTAAGCGGTACAATTGATTTAAATGGTGCTGATATTAAAGATTATAAAATAGTCTTTAAAGATGAAGCTAATGATATTTCATATGAAGCAGAAGTAAAAAATGGAAGCTTTAATGTAGTGCTTGCTGCAGGCTGTGATTATACAGCTGCATTGTCAGGAGTTACAGGATATGGATTTACATCTGACACAAAAGTAATATCTACAAAGACAGATGATGTTATATCAGGTAAGGATGGCGTTATATTAAAAGTCGAGGCAAAGTCTGTATACAAGTATACAGGTAAGCTTACAGGATTTGATAAGAACTATGACATTTCAAAATTAAGCGTAAAACTTGAGGCAGATAAGAATACACTTGCAGATGATGTTACACTTAATTTAAACAGCGATATGATGTTTGAGGCAACTCTTGAACCTGATGTTGAGTATACAGCGGTTCTTTACGGAGTAAATGATTATGAAATCGTAAAGGGTGCGACAATTCTTGACAACAAAGATGTAAGCAGTGACATTGAAGTTGCTTTAAAGAAAGTATATAAAGCAACAGGTAAGTTTAACGGACTTGATGATGCTTCAAAAGTAACGGCAATTAAGTTTGTTAATGTTGAAGATAAGTATGAATATACAGGAACTGTTAAGGACGGCGGTTATGAAGTTTCATTAAGAGACGGTTCATATCAGGTTGTTACAACAGTTGCTGATTACAGAACTACAACCCATGTTGTTGTAAAAGGTTCTGATGTCAGCAAAGATATTTTATTTGTATCAACAAAGAAAGCAGACGCACTTACAAGAGTACCTGACATATATGTAGGCTACGAGGATAAGGCAGAACTTAATTATAATACGGTGAAGGAAGCTGTTGCGGCAGCGGCTGCGATGAATCCTTCAAAAGAAGACGAAAGAGTAACAATTCATATCAAACCGGGTACATATAGAGAACAGATTGTTGTTACAACACCTTATATCTCATTTGTAAATGATGAGAAGAATTCAGGTAAAGAAGTTCTTCTTACATGGTATTACGGTATCGGATACGAATATTACAGCATTGATTCAACAGGTTTCTACAATGAAGAAAATGCTTATGACAAATATGAAAAAGCACAGGCTTCAAAATGGGGCTGCTCTGTATATGTAAAGAACAGTGCTGCTGCATTCAGAGCCGACGGAATTACATTTGAGGCTTCATTCAACCGTTATATAACAGATGAAGAAATAGAAGACGGCGTAAATGCGGCAAATACAAATCTTCCTCAGAGAACTTACGGACTTGATGTAACATCAAAGGCTGCAACAGAGAGAGCTACAGCACTTGCTATTGAAGCTGATAAAACGGAATTTACAAACTGTGCATTTTTGGGAAGCCAGGATACACTTTATACAGGAAATTCTGCAACAAACCTTTATTTCAAGAACTGCAGAATCGAAGGTAACACGGATTATATCTTCGGTGACGGCAATGCAGTATTTGATGGTTGTGAACTCAGATTTTTCGGTTATAGCACAGGTTCTGTAGGTGGTTATATCACAGCACACAAGCCGGGCACGGCAACACAGTATGGTTATCTTTTCAGAAATTGTACAATAACAGGAAACAGTGACCTTACAGTAAAAGCAGGTTATCTCGGAAGACCTTGGGGTGCAGATGCCCGCGTTACATTTATCAATACTAAGATGACAGATAATCTTATTAATGATGCGGGATGGCATGAGATGGCTGTTAAGCCTGAAAAAGCTAATTTTGCAGAGTATAATACACGTCTTACAACGGGTGAAACTGTTGATTTGTCAAAGAGAGCAGGCAAGGCATTAAGTGACAGCGATGCAGCTGCAATAAATGTTAAGTCATACTTTGGCAGCTGGACACCTGTATCATATAAAGATGAGAATGGCACAGTGGAATTTAAGACAGTTCCTTTTGTTGTTGATAACGGCGACATCAATGCACCATATCCTGGACATACACTTACAGCAGGATATTCTCTCGGTGATGTTAATGATGCAAGTGATGCTTCTGTTATACGCTGGTACAGTGTTGACAAAAACGGCGAAGAGACTCTTGTTAAGTCATCAACAGCAAATGTTGACAAGACATATAAAATCACTAAAAACGATATAGGAAACTATATTAAAGTCGTTGTTGTTCCTGAGACATTGAGCGGAAACAAGGCAGCAGAAAAGTCTTATAAGGTTGAAGCTTTTGTAAGAGACGGATTTGAAGACCCTTCGGGAAGCACAGATATTGAACTCGGAGATGGTGTAAATATCTTCCTTGCAGGTGATTCTACAGTTAAAGATTATTCCGCAGCAGGCATGTATATGAGCGGAAAAGCACAGAGCGAAGGTGCGTGGGGTGAATTCTTACAGTCATTCTTTGATTCTTCAAAGGTTAAGGTACAGAATTATGCCAACGGCGGAAGAAGCAGCAGAAACTTTATAAACGAAGGTTCTCTTGACAAGATTAAACAGAATATCAAAGAGGGAGATTATCTCTTTATTCAGTTTGGTCATAATGATTGTGCAAACAAATCAGGTTACCTTGAGGATAGATATGTACCGCTCGGAACACCGGATGCAGATGGCGTATATCCAAGTACAGCAGGTACAAAGACAGTAACACCTTCATCACTTGTAAGCAAATATGGTGATACATTCTATTCTTATGACTGCGGCGGTACATACAAATGGTATTTACAGCAGTATATAGATGCAGCAAAGAGTGTCGGAGCAATTCCTGTTCTTGTTACACCGGTATCAAGACTTTACTATAATTCAGATGGTACAATTAAGCCGCATCATGATTCTACAGATAAGACAACAGGTACATATGTTTCATCAAATGATGCTTATGTTACTGCAGTTAAGCAGCTTGCAAGTGAGCAGAATGTTCTTCTTCTCGATGGTTTTGCAATTACAAAATCACTCTATGAGGAGACATATAAGAATGATTCATCTGCAAAGTCAGGTGTTTCACAGCTTGCAACACAGATTATGGCAGCTGGAGATAAGACACACAGCAATAAGCTTGGTGGTTTTATCACAGCAGCATTATTTGCTTCAAAGCTTCAGGATATGAATTTATCAATATCAAAAGCAGTCAGCATGCCTGCAAAGACAGCGGGAATCAATCCTGACGGACAGCAGATTTTCAGTATTAACGGAAGCAGTGTATTTACTGCATATGCAGCAGATGATAATGGTAAATATTCAGCACAGTCTGAATATTGGACTAATTATGGACAAGAACTTATTAAGGCAATCGGAACCAAGAAAGATGAACTTAATAAGACACCAGACCCGGTACCGGACCCTACACCTACACCGGATCCTACACCGAATCCAGATCCAACACCGGATCCATCAGCAAAAGCTACAGTATGGGTTGTCGGAGATTCAACAGTTTCATCTTTCAGTGATAAGTATTATTATCCTAGATATGGCTGGGGTACACAGCTTTCTGCATATTTTGATGATACTCTTACAGTAAATAATCTTGCATTGTCAGGAAGAAGTTCTAAGAGTTATACATCAGAACCACAGTATAAGACACTTATTGAGGGTATGCAGAGCGGCGATTATCTTCTTATCGGTTTCGGACATAATGATGAGAAAGCAGAGGAGGCAAGATATACAAATCCTAACGGAGATTATAAGACAGCTGGTTCATTTGCCAACTCATTATATGAAAATTATATTAAGCCTGCACAGGATAAAGGCGTTACAGTTGTTGTATGTACTCCTATCGTAAGGAGAACATCAACTAAAGAATGGGCAAATTCAAATCTTCATATTACATCGGCAAGCGGTGCATTTGAAGGTGGAGATTATGCAAAATCAATTATTAATCTTGGAAAAGATACAGGAGTTGCAGTTGTAGATATGACATCACTTACAAAGCAGCTCTATGATGAACTTGGACCTGATGAGACAGTTAATTTACACGCATGGACATCATCTAAGTCATCAAGTGTAGATAATACACATACAAATATATGGGGCGGAAGATATAATGCTTACCTCATAACAAAGACAATCAAGCAACTTGGCGTAAAGGGAATTTCTTCACACATTATTGATGCAGAAGCACCTAAGAAAGAAGATGTATTAAAGAAGAATCCTGACTATAAGGAAGCAGAATATGTCGGTGTTGTAAAAGACAGTACAATATGGTCACCTGCTGGTGTATTTAAGGGAACTGTATTCGGCAATGTCGGCGGAGCTCCAAGTAAATCAAATCAGACACTTGAAATGAATGATAACAAATTCCATATTCAGGTAAAGAAAAATAAAGGTAAAATAGGTGCATCAGCAGATGGTGTTGCAATGTTTTACTATAAAGTTCCTGTAAAGAGCAAATTTACAATTACAGCAAATGCAACTGTAAACAGTTTTGATTTAAATGACCAGGTATCATTTGGCCTTATGGCAAGAGATGATATGTATATTGATGAAAACCGTACAGATGTACTTGGCGATTACGTTGCGGCAGGACCGTTGAAGCTTGCAACAGCAGGCGGTGTATGGAACTGCTTCGCAAGAAAGAGCGGTGTTCTTACACAGGGTGGAACATGCAAGAATGAAGTTAAGGCAGGACAGACATATGCGTTAAAGATTGAAAGCAATTCAGACGGATATGCATGCACATTCGGCGATGAAGACACAATAACAGGCGGATTTGACTTTATGCTTACAACAGTTGATTCTGAATATGTATATGTAGGTATGTTCGTTGCTAGAAATGCTGATGTAACATTCTCAGATGTAACACTTATTGTTGACGGTGAGGTTATTACGGGAAATGTTCCGACACCAGACCCAACACCAGACCCAACACCAGACCCGACACCAGACCCGACACCTTCT
>NZ_JBBMES010000020.1:0-45395 GCF_040096395.1 Lachnospira hominis (ex Hitch et al. 2025)
GGCCTGGTGGCTCAGCTGGTTAGAGCGCCGCCCTGTCACGGCGGAGGTCGTGGGTTCGAACCCCATCCGGGTCGCTTTACAATTTAATATTGTATTTTTGTATATTATGGGATCTTAGCTCAGCTGGGAGAGCATCTGCCTTACAAGCAGAGGGTCACAGGTTCGAGCCCTGTAGGTCCCATCATATGCCGACATGGCTCAATGGCAGAGCAGCTGATTTGTAATCAGCAGGTTGTTGGTTCGACTCCGACTGTCGGCTTTTTATTGACGATATTTTATCTCAATAATATTAGGGCGGATTCCCGAGTGGCCAAAGGGGACAGACTGTAAATCTGCTGGCTATGCCTTCGAAGGTTCGAATCCTTCTCCGCCCATTCAGTTTTACTTTTTAAGAATAAACTGATTTTGTGTAACATATAATGTTGTGTATCAATTAAATAACGCGGGGTAGAGCAGTTCGGAAGCTCGTCGGGCTCATAACCCGAAGGTCACAGGTTCAAATCCTGTCCCCGCTACTACGCCTAGATAGCTCAGTCGGTAGAGCAGAGGACTGAAAATCCTCGTGTCGCTGGTTCGATTCCGGCTCTAGGCACTTTTGTTAGGGAACTCAATCTTTTTGAAAGATTGGGTTCTTTTTTGTTATTGTAATAAGTTAAATTATATTTTCACACAAATGTGTTAAATAATCATTGACAATTTATAAAATAAAAAGTATTCTATAAAAAAGAATACAAAATATTGGTACGGATGAAAAGGGAGAAGAATATTACTATTATGAAGATATCGAAAGTAAATCATCGAAGAATGGCGGTTGCTTTAAATGGTGACAAATCAGAGCTAGGGGGAATTTTGTATGAAGCACCAGTAAAAAAAGATAAAAATGGTAATTATAATGATGTAATAGCTGAAACAGGAAAAGTAGTTAATGAGGCATTAGATAAAAAGAGCAGGCTGTATACGCCATTTAATAATCAGAAAGTAATAATAGATAAGAATTTGCAGAGGTATGCTAATAATTTAAAGAGATGTTATATCAATTTTGTAAAACAATATGTGAATAATAAATCATTTAATTATAAAGCGATGCAGTTTATTCCGGATATTCAGAATCCGAAAACAAATGATGCGGTTAATTACAGAACAGATAGAGATAATGTTTATAATAAGAATAAATATTATGATAAACAGACAAAAAGTAAATCAAAAAAATTCATATATGAAAAAATTGTAATTCCACAAAATGAGCAGAATATTGTTATTTCAGCTCTGGTTAATTGTTCTCTGAGAAAAAGTTTAAGAAAAGATGTAAGTTATAAAACAAAATCAGGAGAGATAAAAACATATAATTTACCGGAATTAGTAAAAAAGTCGATGAGATTCTATTGTCTTGAGGGTCAGAGAGAGCCGGATGAAAAAGAAAAATATGAGATGTATATATTATTTTCTTATATGAAAGAAGACAAAAGAACTAAGAATACAGATTTATTGGTAAAGTCCATTTCAAACCAGAATACTAAGGTTAAAGTTGAAGATATTGATGGTAACAAATTATTGAAATTGTCAATTGCAGACACAAAGAAAAAGCCGTTATGGGAATATCTTATTAAATATGCAGATTCATCAAGACAAAGAGAACTGATGTATGATATCAGAAAGAAAATAATACTATATGTTGCTGGGATAGAAGAATATGAGAATATTAAAGAAGATTCTGGATTGAGTAAGGTGAGCTGGAGTAAATATAATATTTCAGATAATAAAATGTTTTTTGATATAAATAGTTGCACTGATAAAAGAAAGCAGAATTTGGAACTAAAAATCAGAGAGGCAAATATTGAACATTACAGAAATGCATCATCAAAGCTATGCGATGATGAAAGTATATTCTGGTTTCAGCATTTTGAAGGTGTTATAGAGACATTATTTTCAAAAAAATCTAAAATATCAGAAGAAAGATTAGGATGTGCATATATTTGCGATTATTTATGGAAAGATTTTTTGTCATATTTAGCTGCTAAATATATTGATTTGGGAAAAGGTGTGTACCATTTCACAATGAAAGACAAGTTAGATATGCTTAATAAAAATGAAGCAGTAACAGATTTAAGATTTGGTATTGTTTCAGAAAAATATGAAAAAGGTATTACATCATTTGATTACGAAAGAATAAAGGCAGAAGAAGAACTGGATAGAAATATTGCAGCTTATGTTACTTTTGCGGCAGATATTTTTGCAAAATCAGTTATAAAGTCGGATTACAGAACGAAAAAAGATAATAACAGTGATGTATTGCAATACAGCGATAAGGAATTTAGAAATTCTGAAGTAATAAGAGATAATGCAGAGAAAAATATTTTGCAGTATTGGGGCGGATACAGCCGCTGGGGTACAGAAAACAGTAAATTGCCGGAGAACAATAAAGTATCAGATTTTGGCAAATTGGATGTAAGTGATTTATGTATTGATATAAAGAAACACCTTGCCGGGATAAGAAACAGTAGTGTTCATTATACGACTAAAATAAAAAACGAGTCAGCCGCAGACGGCAGCAATGTAAAAATACTTTTTGAAAAAGATTTAGCTGATATAAATATAATATATGCTGATAAATATTACAGTAATAATGTGTGGATGTTTTATAGTTTAGAGGATATCAATAAACTTATTGCGTTTTTATATAAAGAAAAAAGAGTAATAAGACAAGTACAGATACCATCTTTTAGCCGCATTTTGAAGAGAAAAGCAATGCAGGATGTAATAAATGAAATTTTTAAAGATGATTTTGATGAAAACATTGTAAATCCTGAGTTGAAAGAGAAGTATAGAAATTCATTATATTTCATGTTAAAAGAAATATATTATAATGCATTTATAATTCAGCCTGAATTAAAAGAAAAGTTCAAAGATAAAATTAAGACAATGAAGTCTGAGTTATATAATAAACTAAAGACGATTGATAAAAAAGAATATAAAGCATTGTATTGCATGCTTTCAAATGAGGAAAGTGCTTTGAAAAATTTTGCAGACCGTATTTATTCGGTTGATGGTGATAATGTGTCATTTGCTGATATATGTAAGATTTTAATGACGGATTATAATATGCAGAATCAGGAAAAAAAGAATATAGAATCAATGGAGCAGAAGAAGAAAAACAAAGGAAAAGATGAAAATTATAAGCATTTTCCATTGTTATTACACAAAGTATTAAAAAAACTTTTTATTGAGTACTTAAAACAGACACATGAACTGGAATTTCTAAGAAATAATATATGTATAAAAAGCGATGTTACAATGGAAAGTTTTGAATCTCAGATAAAAGGGGTAGAAATATATAAAGATTTAAAAGAAAAGATAGATAAAAATAATTCCCTGCTGGACTGGTATGTGATTGCACATTTTCTTATGCCAAAACAGTTGAATCATCTTATAGGTAATATAAAAAATTATATTCAGTTTGCAACTAATATAGATAAAAGGGCAGAAAGTGTAAAAAATCTGACAGAATCAGGTATGGTAAAGAGAATACAATATTATGATGATATAGTGAGAACATTAGAGTTTTCAGCACAGTATATTGGAAAAATCAGCAATAATATTAATGATTATTTTAATAGTGAAGATGAATATGTAAGTTTTTTATCAAAATATGTTGGTTTTATTAATGATAAATCTGAAGACGTACTTACAGAATTAAAGGATTTCTGTCGTGAAAAAATAAATAACGGTTCACAAATAATAGGGATATATTATGGAGGGGATAATGTAATTATTAATCGAAATGTGATATATGCCCAAATGTATAGTAATGCGGAAGTATTCTCAAATATTTATAAAAAAGTAACTAAAAATGACATAATTAATTATTATGAAAAACAGAATGATTTAAAAGATGTTTTTAAGAGTGGTGTGTGTCAGAATGAGGGTGAACAGAGAAGCTTATGTGAATTTCAGCAGTTGAAAAATCGTATTGAATTAACTGAATTATCGACATATGCAGATATGGTAAACGATTTTATGGCACAGTTTGTAGAATGGGCATATCTGAGAGAAAGAGACCTTATGTATTTTCAGTTAGGAATACATTATATAAGATTATTTTATTCAGATAATGTTTTGGATGAAAAGTATCATAAATTAAGTGATAATGTTATTGATATTGAAGAAGGAGCATTATTATATCAGATTGTTGCAATGTATGATTATGAATTAAGAATATTTGAAACTGATAATTCCGGCAATGCAAAAAGAATTGGACAGGGAGGTCCGGGAAAGTCTATACCGGTATTTTTAAAGAAATATTGCAACGGAACGGATGTATATGAATGTGGACTTGAATTATTTGAGGATATAAACCAGCATGAGAATATTATCGGATTTAGAAATGATATTGCACATATGAGATATATGTCTAATCAGGCAATGAATATAATGAGCATTGTAAGTAATATATACAAAAGTTTTTTTGTCTATGACACGAAATTAAAGAAAAGCATATCACTTGTATTTAAGAATATTCTAATGAGATATGGTGTTATTGCTGATTTGGTATTTTCTTATAACAATAAAAATCAAAGCATAAAAGATGACATGGATATTAATATAATAAATATAAAGAATCTGAAATCTGATAAATATGTATATAAAATAGTTAATGAAGATATTGTGAAACAGGTAGAGATAGAAATAAGAAATCAGGTGTTTTTGGAGCAGTTGCATAATCTGTTATATTTCAGCAGATAAGTAAAAATATTACAGGCAGATTATACATGTAAATTATATGACCATACTTGATAATGATATTGATTTGTATGATTAAAAGTGATACTTTGATATTAGAAGCAGCAGATGTTGCTATGGAGACAGTCCGATATAGAGGGCAATAAAATTTGAGATCCTCCTTTTAATTGTATTTCCTGATAATATTCTGCTGGAGACAGTTTTGAATATTGTCAAAACAAAAAACTGTTATCAGGTACATATGAGTATCCGGTAACAGTTTTTTTGTAAAAAAGAAGTTTTGATATTCGCAATAATAATAAAATGTAGTATAATGTATAGTGATAAATGATTATGTGAGGATGAGACATGGTAACTATTTCGTTGGATGAGTATGGTGAGTTTGAAAAAAATGAAAATAAACCGCTGTTTATAGCCGGACTGATTTTTGATGATTTGGATAAAGACGATGAGGTATTAGCAGAACGTGCAAGAATAAAATCTTATTATAAAAAGGCTATAAGTGATGTTGAAAATACTTTGGTGGAAAGCGGTGAGTATACAGGAAGTGAACTGATGTATCCACGCGACCTTCATTCAAATGGAAACAGAGACCGCGACAGAAATGTGATTAAGCCGGTAAAATTAAAGATATCTGAGACACTTTCTGAATTCATAGAATACGGAACTTACAACCAAAATCCATTAAAGGGTGAAGATGATAAGGAACTTCCGAAACGAAAAGGAATGTACCATTTATTTGCAATAATAAAAAGTGCGGACGGAAAGAAAAAACTGTTGTCTGAAAATGCAGGCATGCTTGCCAATGATGAATGGGCAGCGAACAGATATTTTCATATGGCAAGTACTGTTGTAAACAGATTGATTTTTCATAATCCGTTATATCCGGACGGACATGCTTCGTCAATTAATATAGATATTGCGACAAGAGCAACTGGCAGTACAAGATTTATGGATCCGGAGTTACGCCAGCAGTTTGAAGAACAGGCTTACAGTGATAATATTTACAATCAGAATTCTGATTATGGATATTACAAGATAATGACTCCTGATATTTATAGGACTCTGATAGCACAGGAGATGGTTAGCAGTGACAAAATTAATGTTAAGATTGATAAACTTAATGTAAGTTCAATAAAGTATAATGCAAACAGAGAAAATATGGAATTTCTGTATTTGTCTGACAGTATATGTTCAGTTCTCGGGTACAGGCTGTACAGGTATAATACATGTGCCGATGACTGGCTGGAAGATATTGTTGACAGGGTTAAGCAGCTTAATCCTCAAAATGAAAATATGGTATTTGGATATGATGAGATAGATAATTATTTTTCAAAGTCATGGAACTGTTATGAGAATAAGCATTATTATGAAGCATTGTCTGTAACATATGATGCAATGACAAAAGAGGGAAAGTTCGCTGAGTATTATAAAAAAACGTGGTTTCCATATATAGAAGATGCGATAAAAGATAATATTTCACCGGAGGATTTTACAATCGGGGTTAATAATCTTGAAGAACTGCTTATGGTAAATAATCTGAATCAGGAAAAATCACTGTATCTAATGGAACAATTTGAATCTATGGCTGATAAAGTTTCATTGAAGTATAAAAGTAAAGAGATGATGGCAACAGCCTTATTTAAATTATATAATACAGGAGTTTCTGTTTTTAGTTATATAGGAGCTCCTGCCACGGCACTTGAATATTATAAAAAATGTAAAAAATATGCTTATTATGTTGGAACAGATGCAATGTTTGCAACTAATAATAAGCTGGCAGGATGCCTGACAGATGCGTTTGAATGGGATAAGGCATTGAATATCTGTAAGGAAAATATTGACAATTATAAGGCTGTATCGGATATAAAGAGAAAAATCTGGAATGAGGAGAATGATGCAGATTTTCTTGATGAGGCAAAAATGATAAGCCAGCTTGCAGGTTTATATGCATTAAAAAGGAGTAACGAGGCTGAGAAATATTTCAGAAAAGCATTAAGTATATTTGAAAAAGGTACGGCTAATTATAAGATAACACAGTCATATTTGTTGCATTATTATGCTGACATGAATATGCAGCCTGAATTTGACAGGGAAATTACAGACTATCTTGATGGGAAAAATACTTATTGGCAGATGTTTGGTTATATAACAGATATGGAGGAATCCGCACATTCATTATTTTCTGTTGAATATGCAATATATGTTCTTATCAGGGGAATATTTTATTTTCATCAGGATGAAATAGATGATGTTTTCTGGGGCAGGCTGTGCAATATAGATAAGATAATTTATATGAAAACAGGCAGCAGGCCAAGTGGTCATCCGTGGGAAATCACCTATAAATATCTGGAAATTATGGCTGTAAAAAGAAATGATGATAAGGCAGTACACAGATTTGCATTATTAAAAAGTGATTGCCTGACAAGAAAAGGCACACTGATTAGTGCAATAGAACAGTTTGGAAAGGCTGAAGCAGCACAATATGAAAAGAATTTTATTTTAAGAGATTCCGTAACAGAAAAACTTGCAGAATTTTTATGTGATAAATTTGACATATTGAAGAACCGTAAATTTTCGGATGACGGAAATGTCAGATATGGTGAGCTTACAGAATATTTTACTTTTATGTACCGTTAGGATGGGAAAATATGAATAATTTTTATTATTTGGATGCATTATGTTTAAGATATGTCGTGCCGTTTAAATTCAATGAATTATTTGAGGATGCATGTAAAAAAATAGAAAATCAGAAACAACAAAAATTTAAAAAAGACAAGCAGACAGGAAAGAAAATACCATCAGGCGACCAGAAGCTCTGGGTAAGAAGATGTGTTACGCAGGCTGCCCCGGAAAGTGATTTATATGAATATATCCGTGATGAATTCAGATTTGCGGATAATGAAAATGAAGCCAAAGAACAGAAATCAGGCTGTGAGTGGCTGTTTTGGAGAAGCAGGGAATCGGCTGAAAAAGATGGTCAGAGCATAAAGGATTTAATTTATTTTCCGGATATGAATAAACAGGATGATGGTAAATTACCGGAATCATGGAAAGTTAAAATATCAAATGCCGGAATTATGCTTTTTAGAAATGGTCTTGGAATGTTATGGTATGAGATAGGATTTCACCAAAAAGATATAAGAATAAATTCTGATGAATTAAAAGTATTTCAAAATTATATAAGAGAACTGAATCATGGAAAAACTGCTTCAATCTGGGAAGAAACAGATGAAAATGCACAATTCGGATTAATTTTAAAAGAAGTAAATAACCATAAAACTGTTATTTCTCCATTTTCATTTGGAAAATGGGTTAATGATATGGTGGATTTTCTTGATATACATTATATGGCAGAAAGAAAAAGTGCATATAAAAGTTTATTAAAAAATGGAAGTAAATATGCAGAAAAATTGCAATACAGGATTATTTCTGGGGAGGATAAGCCGGATGCAGATGTAGTGTCTGATATCAAAGTTGCCGATAAAGCAATTCTTTTTACATATGCCTCTTTTGAAAAAGATAATTTTAAAGATTTGAGGGAGGACAGGATTTCATTATCATATCATCTGACAAACGGATATAATGATTCGTATCATTACGGAAGTGATGTTATTGATGAAATGAGACATCCATTTGATGATGTAATATGGTATGCAACACAGGAGGGAGTTTCTTATCTGGCATGGCCGTCGGAGGATAACAGGAAAACATTTAAGGAACAGTTATTAAAAAAAGCTGGAAGTGATTATTTTACGCTGTATATGAAAGCATTATATCAGTCATTTTCATTGTTGCTTTATGCGGAAAAAATACAATCAGGTATATCTGCTGTCAAAATGCATTTATCAGAATCAGATACAAATGTCAATTTATTATACAATGAGATTAATCTGTTTCTTACAAAGAGTATGGCAACGTCGGTAAGCCATATACATCATCAGAGTGAATTTTATATTTACATCAAAAAGAGACTGAGGATAGATGAAGATGTTGACAGTGTAACAGCCGGGCTTAATGCTATGGATGGTTTGCAGCGGGAAATGCGGGAAGAAGAGGAAAAAGAGAGCAGTGATAAAATACAGTTTATAATGGGAATTTTTACATTGTTTGGAATTTTCTCGGCTCTGGTTGACAGTTGTGAATTGTTTAACATGTTTTCACAAGATGGTTCATGGCATAATCTTGGAAATAATGCTAAAACGGCAGAAGTTATTATTATGGTTGTTATTGTTGCTTTGGCAGTGTGTATTGTGTTTGGTATTTTCAGGGAGTATATCAAAACGAGAAGAAAGGACAGAAAAAAATAATACTTTACAAAATAAATTAAAAAAACTATTTCAATAAGACATTACGTATACTATAATAGAAAATGGTATATGCAAAGACAAACGTCAGAAAATATATGATTTATTATGTACGAGGTATGATTATTTATGAATAAAGGAAATATTAATTATAAATATTTGAGAAGAAGGAAAAGTTGGTTTCGCAGAAATATTCCGCTGGTTATAATGTGGGCAGTTATTGCTGTAGTGGTTATTGTGCTTGGGATTATTGGTTCAATGAAGCTTTTTGGATATGGAATTTTTAAGAATAAAAATAATGATGATAAAAAAGTACAGACTGTAACCGAAACGGAGGAGACAACGGCGGCAAGAGAGGTGGTATGGATTGATGATAAAGAGCCTGCTTCAAAAGTTGTAAGTTATACACCACCTGCAGATGCGGCTTTTCCATATTTTATTAAGGTCAACAGAGCAGCAAACTGTGTAACTGTTTATGGAATTGACGGAAAAGGTGAGTATACGGTTGCGGTTAAGGCATTTGCAGCATCTTGTGGACGCGAAGGCAACGAGACAATAACAGGAGAAAATTTTACAACTTCTGATAAATACGAATGGGGACTTATGGTTGACAGCACATATGGACATTATGTTGTAAGAATAAGTGGTCCATATCTGTTTCATTCAGTACCATATTTTTCAGCTACGGGTTCAGCACTTGAGACAGAAGAGTATAATAAGCTGGGTTCAGTTGCGTCGCTTGGCTGTATCAGAATGGCAGTCCGCGATGTCAAGTGGATTTATGATAATTGTCCTGCTGGAACAAAAGTTACAATCTATGATGATGCTGCCAATCCGGGACCACTTGGAAAACCTGAAAGTATTAAGATTCCTGTAAACAGTCCTAATGCGGGATGGGATCCAACTGATACAGACCCTGCAAATCCGTGGCTTAAAAACAGTGCAGCTATAACAGGTGCAGCTGATATTACGGTAAAGGTCGGAGAGAAAGCCAATCTTAAAGCCAATGTTCATGCAACAGATACCTGCGGAAATGATATTACAAGCAAAATTATTACGATAGGTCATTATACATTCGACCAGGTCGGAGAATATGACATTAAGTATAAAGTAACAGATGCAATCGGAAGCGTGGCTGAAAAGACGGTTAAGCTTAAAGTTGTTGAGTAAGATAATATGAGAAATTAGCATGAAAATAGTTTTTGATGCAAAAGCGTCTGCGGAATGGAGATTATTATGAGGTGTCCAAAATGTCAAAAAGAAATGGAAACAGGTTATCTTGGATCAAGCGAAAAAGGAATGTTAATTTGGGCAGAGAAAAAATATTTTGATAATAAATTATGTAATTTTTTTACAAAAAGAGATGCATTAAAACATGGTGCCATAAATATACGTGTTGGCAATGGGGTTACAAATGACAGAACAAGAGCGTGGGCTTGCAGAGAATGTAAATTTGTAGTGATAGATTGTAATTAAGAAGATGGAAGCAGAAAATGCTTCCATTTTTAGTAAGGTGCTGTATATGGAAAATAAAGATTTATATGACCGCCTGAGTGAGCTGGCGGCGGGGGATAATGTCCCGCTTCATATGCCTGGGCATAAGAGAAATACTGATATTTTCAGTATGAGCAATCCGTATGGAATTGATATTACCGAGATTGACGGGTTTGACAATCTGCATAATGCTGACGGAATAATAAAAGAAGATTTTAAAAGAGCGGCGAAGCTGTTCGGGGCTGACGAGACGCTTTTTCTAGTGAACGGAAGCAGTGCAGGAAATATGGCAGCAATATGTGGTGCATCAAAAAAGGGTGATACTGTTATTGTTGCCAGAAATGTTCATTGTTCGGTTAATAATGCATTGTTTTTAAATGAATTGAATCCTGTATACATATATCCTGAAATTGACGAAATTGGTATATGCACAGGAATAACGAGGGAATCGGTTCGTGCAGCACTTGAAGAACATCCGGAGGCTTGTGAGGTTATTATTACTTCTCCGACATATGAGGGGGTTGTAAGCGACATTAAAGGAATTGCCGAGGAGACTCACAGGTTCGGGGCGGTTCTGATTGTCGATGAAGCACATGGAGCACATTTTAATTTTCACGATAAGTTTCCCGAAAGTGCGGTAAAATGTGGTGCAGATGCAGTTATTCAGAGTATTCACAAGACACTGCCGTCATTTACGCAGACGGCACTTCTTCATCTTAACGGAAATCTTATAGATAAAGACAGGGTGAAGAAATATTGGAATATTTATCAGTCAACAAGCCCGTCATATATATTGATGGCGGGAATTTCAAGGTGTCTTACGTTTCTTGAAGATAATATGTGCGATTCGGTGTCGTCAGGTTATATGGACGAATATGTTTTTAGACTTACAAATTTAAGAAAAGAAATAAAGAAACTTAAATATATAAAGCTGCAGGAAGTCGATGACATTTCTAAAATTGTGCTGGTTGTAAATGACGGAAAAAACCTGTATGATAAATTATTGAATGATTATGGAATACAGCTGGAAATGGCTTCGGTCAATTATTGTATTGCGATGACAAGCGTAGGAGATAAACAGGTATATTATGACAGGTTTATTGAGGCATTGCGGCAACTTGACACGCCGGAAAATGAGTATTCCGGAAGTTATAGTCCAGCACTGGTAAAGGCTGTTGTGGCATTGAATATGTATGAAGCTGACAGCTGCGATAATGAAACTGTCAATATCTGTGACAGCATTGGGCATATTGCAGCTTCAAATATATGTTTTTATCCGCCGGGAATTAACCTTGTAAATGCAGGTGAGGTTGTGACGCAGGAAGTTATTGATGTTATAAAAGACGGACTTGGACATGGACTCAGTGCAATCGGAGTTGAGAAAGCGGCAGACGGCAGCACGTTGATTAAATGTGTAAAACAAAGAACAGTATTATGATTAAATGCATAAAACAAAGCTGAAGTAATAGAAATGTCAGGTTAAATATAAAAACAGGAAAAGTAATTATGAATGAAATAGTATTTATAATGGGAAAGAGTGCCAGCGGCAAGGATAGGATTTATCGTGAATTGTCAGAGGATAAGGCACTCGGGCTTAATAAGATTACAATGTATACAACGAGACCGCTAAGAAGCGGTGAGGCTGAAGGCAGGGAATATCATTTTGTTGATGACGATACTGCAAAAAGGCTTGAAAATGAGAACAAAATAATAGAGATACGCTGTTATGATACTGTATTCGGAGTGTGGAAATATTTTACGGCAGATGATGGACAGATTGATTTGGCTTCTGGAAAGCGGTATATTGTAATCGGAACGCTTGAAGCATATGATAAATTCTGTGAGTATTACGGAAATGAGCATATTATGCCGATATATATAGAAGTGGATGACGGAGTCAGGCTCATAAGGGCTGTAAAACGCGAGATGGAGCAGGAAAATCCGCATTACGAGGAACTTTGCAGAAGATTTCTGGCAGATGCAAAGGATTTTTCGGAGGAAAATATCCGTAAATCCGGTATAACAAGACGATTTGCTAATAATGGAGAATTTGATGACTGTGTTGATGAAATCAGGCAGGCGTTAAAAGAGTTGGTTTATGAATAAGGATGTGATATAATATGGATATCAAGGTAAATGATGTAGCAAAGACACAGCAGGTTGAGACAAAGCAGGCAGAAAAGCCACATGATGATTCTTTTAAATTTACACTGATTAGCAATATTGAGGAAAAAGACCTTCAGGAAAAGCTGAGAGGCATGATGGAGGATATAACTGAGCAGGGTAATAAGATTGCAAAGCACATGGATATTAAGGATATGAAGAAGTACCGTGAGCTTGTAAAAGGTTTTATGAATGAGGTAACATCGAGGTCTCACCAGTTTTCAAGAGAAAATTTTCTTGACAGAAGAGGAAGACACAGAGTGTATGGCATTGTCAAGCTTGTGGACAAGAATCTTGATGATCTGGCGTCGGAGCTTATGAAAGATGAGAAAGATCACCTTGCCATTGTCGGAAAGGTTGATGATATAAGAGGATTGCTGCTGGATATTTCAATGTAAATAAGAATTTTAAAATAAAAAATTTTTAGATAAAAATCTGGGAAATTGCAGGGCAGCAGAAAGAGGAACAGGAATGAGTACGTTTGCAGATATTTATGGACATGATAAGATAAAAGAGCATTTGCAAAAGAGCATAGAGCTGGATAAGGTTTCCCATGCATATATTTTTAATGGAGGACTTGGTGCCGGCAAAAAGACAATTGCAAAGTTATTTGCAAAGACACTCCAGTGTGAAAAGCATGGCATAGAGCCATGTAATGAATGTCATTCCTGCATACAGGCAGACAGTTCAAACCAGCCTGATATTATCTGGATAAGACATGAAAAACCGGGCAGTATCGGTGTTGATGATATAAGAGAGCAGCTTATAGGTGATATGCAGATAAAGCCTTACAGCAGCAGATATAAGATTTATATTATTGATGAGGCGGAAAAACTTACAGTACAGGCACAGAATGCCCTGTTAAAGACTATTGAAGAGCCGCCGGCGTATGGTATTGTTATTATGCTTACGACAAATGCGGATATATTTTTACAGACAATTTTGTCAAGATGTGTAAGACTTGATTTTAAGCCGGTTGCGGATGAACTTGTAGTTAAGTATCTCAAAGACAATTATGATGTTACAGACTACGAGACTAAGTTTGCGGCAGCTTTTGCACAAGGAAATATAGGACGTGCTGTTACGATTGTTACATCAGGTGATTTTGCCAAGCTTAAAGACGAAGTTCTGCATGTTGTGCGTTATGCACAGGAGATGACTGTGTCAGAGATTATGGCTGAAGTCAAGAATATTGCCAATTATAAACTTACAATTGATGATTATCTTGACCTTATGGCTATGTGGTATCGTGATGTGTTGGTATTTAAGAGTACCAATGATGTTAATCCAGTTATTTTTAAGGATGAACTGTCGCAGATTAAAAGTCAGGCATCACATTTTTCTTATGAGGGATTGCAGGATATACTCAATTCAATAGATAAGGTTAAGATTCGTCTTAAAGCAAATGTCAATTTTGATTTGGTTATTGAGCTTTTGATTATGGCGATAAAGCAGGCGGTATAGAAGTATTAGATATAGAGAATGGAGATTTATAGATGACAAAGGTTATTGGTGTTCGTTTCAGACGTGCCGGAAAGATTTATTTCTTTGCACCGGGAAAGTATACGGATATTTCGGAAGGAGATCATGTTATTGTTGAGACAGCAAGGGGCGTTGAATATGGCAATGTTGTTCTTGGAATACGTGATGTTGAATATGAGAAGGTTATACAGCCTTTGAAAGCGGTTATCCGTGTTGCAACACCGGAGGATGATGCAAGAGAGGCAAAGAACAGAGAGAAAGAAAAGGAAGCCTTTAAAATTTGTCTTGAAAAGATTGCAAAGCATAAGCTTGCAATGAAACTTATAAAGGTAGAGTATACATTTGATAATAATAAAATACTATTTTATTTTACAGCAGACGGAAGAATTGATTTCAGGGAGCTTGTAAAGGATTTGGCTTCTGTTTTCAAAACAAGAATAGAGCTTAGACAGATTGGTGTCAGGGATGAGGCAAAGATTCGCGGCGGAATCGGTGCATGTGGAAGACCATTATGTTGTGCAACATATATGCCTGAATTTATTCCGGTTTCTATCAAGATGGCAAAAGAACAGAATCTTTCGCTTAATCCGACAAAGATTTCAGGTGTGTGCGGACGACTTATGTGTTGTCTCAAAAATGAAGAAGAGGCATATGAAGATTTGAACAGCAGACTTCCGGCTGTCGGAGATTTTGTTACAACTTCAGATAAGCTGAAAGGTGAGGTTACAAGTGTTAATGTTCTTCGCCAGAGAGTTAAAGTTACTGTAACTCTTGATGGTGATGAAAAGGAAATCCGCGAATATCCGGTATCTGAACTGAAGTTTAAGTTAAGACGCAAAAATGATAAAGTCCAGATTAATGACAAGGAACTCAAGGAACTTGAAGAACTGGAGAGAAAGGAAGGTCAGTCTCATATTACAGATGAATGATGTAATTAGTGAAAACGAACGTATAGACGACCTGCAATGCAAAGGATATAGATTAATTCAGAATACGGCGTGTTTTTGCTTCGGCATGGACGCCGTGTTGTTATCTTCATTTGCCACAGCGGGGAAAAATGCCAGTGTGCTTGATTTGTGCAGTGGAAATGGTGTTATTCCGATTCTCATGCACGCTAAGAATCCGCAGACAAAGTATGTAGGAATAGAAATTCAGGATGTGGCATTTAATCTGGCACAAAGAAATGCCAGTCTTAATAATATAAGCGGTGATGTAGTATTTGTGCAGGGAAATATTAAAGAAATAAAGAGTCTTACTGAAGGCAGATTATTTGATGTAGTTACGACTAATCCGCCATATATGACGGAAAAGCATGGGATTGTGAATCCTGAAAGTGCAAAGGCGATTGCAAGGCACGAATTGCTATGTAATCTTGATGATGTTGTCAAGGCGGCAGCAGACAGCTTAAAGGTGCATGGCAGATTTTTTATGGTACACAGGCCAAAGCGTCTTGTTCAGATTTTTGACTCAATGACATCACATGGACTTGAGCCTAAACGTATAAGAATGGTTCATCCGTATGATGACAAAGCTGCTAATATGGTGCTGATTGAAGCTGTTAAGGGCGGAAAGCCGCAGCTTGATGTCGAACCGCCGCTGATTGTATACAACCATGACGGAAGCTACACGCAGGAACTTTTGAAAATGTATGGAGATAATGCTGATGAATGAATATGAAAATAAAGGAAGACAGGGAATTTTATACCTTTGTGCAACACCGATAGGCAATCTTGAAGATATAACATTCCGTGTTCTCAGGACACTGAAAGAGGTTGATTTGATTGCGGCGGAGGATACGAGGAATTCAATGAAGCTCTGTAATCATTTTGATATTAAGACGCCTCTTACAAGCTATCATGAATTTAATAAGTATGACAAAGCAAAAGTTCTTGTTGATAAATTAAGAGCAGGAGCGGACATTGCAGTTATAACAGATGCCGGAACACCGGGAATATCTGACCCCGGAGAAGAACTTGTAAAACAGTGTCATGAAGCGGGAATTACAGTGACGTCACTTCCGGGACCGGCAGCATGTGTGACAGCACTTACTATGTCGGGGCTGCCGACAAGAAGATTTTGTTTTGAAGCATTCCTGCCGTCGGACAAGCAGGAGAGAAGAGATGTTATTTCTGAGCTTGAAAATGAGACAAGAACCATGATTATATATGAGGCACCTCACCGCCTGAAAAAGACACTTGCTGAACTTACAGAAGTTTTTGGGGCAAACAGGAGACTTTCCGTATGCAAGGAACTTACAAAACGCCATGAAAATGTATTTCTTACGACATTTGGAGAGGTTGTGGAATTTTATGAAAATAATGAGCCACGCGGAGAATACGTCCTTGTGATTGAAGGAAAATCGCGTGATGACATAAAAAAGGAGCAGCAGGCACAGTGGGAAAGCATGAGTATTGTTGAGCATGTTGACAAATATATTGCCGATGGAATGGATAAAAAGGAAGCAATGAAAGCTGCGGCAAAGGACAGAGGAATATCTAAAAGGGAGGTTTATAACGAGTATGTCAAATGAAAATTCACAAAAATTTAAAATAGGCTGCCATTTATCGGCATCTAAAGGTTTTCTTAATATGGGAAAAGAGATTGTTGCACTCGGTGGCAATACTTTTCAGTTTTTTACAAGAAATCCGCGAGGCGGTGCAGCAAAAGATATTGACGAAAAGGATGTTGAAGCATTTAAAAAGTTTGCGGATGAGAACGGAATTGAAGTTATTCTTGCACATGCACCATATACATTAAATGCATGCTCGGCAGATGAGTCAATCAGGGATTTTGCAAAGCGTACATTTGCGGATGATCTGGCAAGAATGGAGTATGTACCGGGAAATCTTTATAATTTTCATCCGGGAAGCCATGTAAAACAGGGCGTTGAGACAGGTACAGAGTATATCGTAGAGATGCTTAACGAGACAATCAAAGAATCACAGACAACTACTGTGCTTCTTGAGACTATGGCTGGCAAGGGCTCCGAGATTGGAAGAAAATTTGAAGAATTGAGAGCAATTATAGATAAGGTTGAACTTAATTCGCATCTTGGTGTATGCCTTGATACATGCCATGTTTACGATGCGGGATACGATATAGTCGGAAATCTTGATAATGTCATTAAAGAATTTGATGATGTGATAGGTCTTTCAAGACTTAAAGCCATTCATATCAATGATTCAAAGAACCCTTTTGCAAGCCATAAGGACAGACATGAAAAGATTGGTGAGGGGTCTATAGGAAAAGATGCGTTTGAGGCGATTATCAATCACCCTGCACTTATTAATCTTCCGTTTTATCTTGAAACACCGAATGACGCTGCCGGCTATGCGGCAGAAATTGCACTTTTAAAATCTTTAAGAAAATAAATCTTTATGAATATAGCCGCTGGTGTACAACAGATGACCGCCGGACAGCAGACAGCCGCCAGAGTCCATATTTACATGAGACTCTGGCGGCTGATTTATCAAATACCAAACTTTGGGAGATATTTTTCATCACCGGATTGATGGTTTATTATTATTGTTCGTATTGTCTGATAAAGATAAGGTTTTAAAGTTTCAACGTCTACAGGTTCTTTGTTAATTATGGCACTGTATGCCGTTGAACTGACAAGTTCGATTATCTGGAAAATCATTATCTCTGGATTTTCTATTTTCTCATCACTCTCATCTATCATTTTATAAAAAACGTCCTGAAAATTGACATCTTCGGGAGCAACATTTTTGGTCAGGGCCTGTTTGAATATTCCCCAGCTCAGGTTCTTGGAAATAAAAGCAAGCAATGACTGATTCTGAGATAATTCATTAATTATATAATCAACTATAAATATAATCTGGTCTATAAAATCAACCTTTTTTGTCTGAATCTGATATTCGTCAAGAGCAGTCTTGGCTTTTCCGAAAAGCTTGCTTGATTCGTGTGAAATCAGTTTATTTCTTATATCATATTTATCTTTAAAATACAGATAAAATGTTCCTTTTGCAATTCCGGCAGCCTTTGAAATCTCGGCAATTGATGTTTTATTTACGCCTTTTGTTGTAAAAAGTTCATATGCAGTATTTAAAAGGGACGTCTGTTTTTGCAGCTTGTTAAGTTCTATTTTACCCATGTTAATACGCCTCGTAAATTGAATTTCTTTTGTGCATAATAACGCAATTATATTTTTTTGTCAAATAAATGACCAAAAGTCATAAAATTTTTATAAACAATATTGACTGATGGTCATTTTGTGCTATAATGTGCAACGAAAGAAAGAAATGACCATTAGTCATAAATAAGAATGGAGGAAGACAATGGAAAAATTAGGAAGAGGAATTGTCAAGGCGAGAATTCCGATTTTGGTTATCAGTATTCTGCTTCTGATTCCTGCGGCTCTGGGTTATATAAATACCCGTGTTAATTATGATATTCTTTATTATCTGCCAAAGGAAATCGATACAATGCAGGGTCAGGATATTCTGCTTGACGAGTTTCAAAAAGGTGCTTATGCGATTGTTGTGGTTGACGGTATGCATGGACGTGAGCTTACAAAGCTTGAAGATAAGATTGAAAATGTTGACCATGTTGCAAAGCTTATTTCTTATAACAGTATCGTAGGTGGAGATATTCCGCTTGAGATGATACCGGAAAAGTTAAGAAGTCAGTTTTACAACAGTGACAAAGATTCAACGATGCTTGCGATTTTCTTTGATGATACAACATCAAGCGATGGTACTATGAATGCGATTAAGGAAATCCGTAAGGTTACAGACGGTCAGTGCTTTATAAGCGGTATGTCGGCAGTCGTAACAGATACAAAGACTCTTTCAGAAAAAGAGACACCTATTTATGTATTGATTGCAGTTATACTTGCCTGCATAGTATTGGCATTATTCATGGATTCATTCCTTGTTCCGGTATTCTTCATGTTAAGTATCGGTATCGCAATTGTTTACAACCTCGGTTCTAATTATTTTATGGGTGAGGTTTCATATATTACAAAAGCACTTGCGGCTGTTCTTCAGCTAGGTGTAACACTTGACTATTCAATTTTCTTATGGCACAGCTACAAGGAAATGAAAGAAGAGTATGGTGATGACCATAAAGAAGCTATGGCACATGCGATTGCAAGTACAATTACATCTGTTGTAGGTTCATCAATTACAACAGTTGCCGGATTTATAGCACTTTGCTTTATGAGTTTTACACTTGGTATGGATCTTGGTGTTGTAATGGCTAAGGGTGTTGTATTCGGTGTTATATGTTGTGTAACAGTTCTTCCGGCACTTATTCTTACATTTGATAAAGCACTTGAAAAGACAATGCATAGAGAGATTCTTCCGGCAAGATTTGATAAGCTGGCAGGATTCATTGTAAATCATGCATGGATATTTATTGTTATATTCGTTGCATTATTAGGACCGGCAATTTACGGTTATCAGCATACAAACGTATATTATGATTTGTCAGATACACTTCCTGCAAATCTTGATTGCTCAATTGCAAACAAAAAACTTGAAGAGAACTTTGATGTAAATTCAATTTATATGATTCTTGCAGATTCAGAATTGAATTCAAAAGACGCAAATAAGATGATGACAGAGATTAAAGATCTTGACGGTGTAACATTTGCTCTTGGTCTTGATTCTGCAATAGGTAACGAGATTCCTAAGGAACTTATACCTGAGAGTTTAAAGTCAGAACTTGTAAGTGATAAGCATCAGATTATGATGGTTGGTTCAGATTACAAGGTTGCATCAGATGAAATTAATAACCAGATTACAACTATTCAGGATATTGCAAAGAAATATGATTCGACATCAATGGTTATTGGTGAAGCACCTTGTACAAAGGATCTGATTACAATTACAGATACAGACTTCCAGCGGGTAAGTGCTGTTTCAATCGGTGCGATTGTTGTTATTATTCTTTTGGTATTTAAGTCAATTTCACTTCCTGTTGTTCTTGTAGCAGCGATTGAATTTGCAATTTTCATTAATATGGGACTTCCATATTACCTCGGAACAACGATACCATTTATTGCATCAGTTGTTATTGGTACAATTCAGCTTGGTGCAACAGTCGATTACGCTATTTTGATGACTACAAGATATAAGAGAGAAAGATTTGCGGGAGCTACAAAGAAAGAAGCTATTACAACAGCACTTTCAACATCAATTCCGTCAATCATCGTAAGTGCCCTCGGATTCTTCGCGGCTACGTTCGGTGTTGGTCTTATCTCAAGTGTTGATATGATTGGTTCTCTTTGTTCACTTATGGCAAGAGGTGCTATCGTAAGTATGATAGTTGTTATATTTGTACTTCCATCATTTTTTGTACTTCTTGATAAGATTATTATTCATACAAGTATGGGATTTATCGATAAATCAAAAAAGCAGGCTTAAAACTACCGGCTGTAAGTTCCGGGAACTAGGATTGAATGGAGGATAATTATATTATGATTAAAAAAAGATTGTTTAAATTTACATCTGTATTCATGTGTGCTGCAATGATGGCTGTAAGTTTTGCAGCATGCGGCACTAATACAGCAAGTGTTAATGATACAAATTCAGTTGCTTACGAGCAGTCAAAGTCAGGTGACGCTGAGAGCACATTGGAAAGTATCATAAACGACCAGCTTCTTGGAGCATCTAAGTCAAATGTTTCAACAGTAAGCAAAGAAAACAGCAAGGAAGAGACAGTATATGTATTTGCTGATGCATCAGGCAGGCAGAGCAAACTCCTTGTAAATGAAAAACTTAAAAATGCAACAAATCAGAAGACTATTTCTGATGTATCCAATCTTAAAAACATAAGTAACTTAAACGGTGATGAGACATTTACAGCAAGCGGATCTAAGCTCAGCTGGGCAGCAGACGGTAACAGCATTACATATCAGGGAACTTCAGATGAAGCGGCACCTGTTACAATGAAGGTTACATATTACCTTGACGGCAAAGAGATTTCGGCAGACCAGCTTGCTGGCAAGAGCGGTAAGGTAAAGATTCGTTTTGATTATACAAATAACCTTAAAAAGACTATTACAGTAAACGGCAAGTCAAAACAGGCATATGTACCGTTTACAATGATTACGGGAATGATGCTTCCGAATGATAACTTCAGCAATGTTGAAGTTACAAACGGTAAGGTTGTAGAGGCTTCAGACAGCAATGTTGTTGTAGGTATTACAATGCCGGGTCTTAAAGACAGCCTTAACATAAGCTTTGACGGAAAGAAAGCAGACCTTGATATTCCTGAATATTTTGAGGTTAGTGCTGATGTTACTGATTTTTCACTTGATATGACACTTTCTGTAGCAACTTCAAATCTTCTTACAGATGCAAATCTTGATGATATTAATCTTAATGATTTAAACAGCCAGATTAACAAACTGTCAGATGCGGGAAATCAGCTTGCAGACGGTGCAACAACACTTTCTGATGGTATTGCACAACTTCAGTCAAATGTTCCTGATTTAACAAGCGGTGTTGCACAGCTTGATGATGGTGCAGGCACTCTTCAGAGTGGTCTTAGCCAGTATACGGACGGTGTTGCAAGTGCGACAGACGGCGTTGCAGCTCTTGATGCAGGTGCTAACCAGCTTTCATCAGGTATCAATGCACTTTCTGATACATTCAAGAGTCAGATTTTAACAGGTGTTGCACAGCTTGCCGATGGCGCAGATGCACTTGTGGGCGGAATACAAAATCAGCTTATACCGGGTGCAAATACACTCAGTGCAGGCATTGATAAGCTGTCTGCAACTCTTAACGGTTCATTTAGCCAGATTAAGTCAAATGCAGATACATATGGTGTTAAGTATCAGACAGCACTCACATCTGCTAAGACACTTGAGACTGCAGCCACAACAACATTACCGAATGGTGCAACGCTTAATGATATACTTACACAGGTTGGGCAGCTTGCAGGCGGTGTTGATATGACAATAAAGACAGCAACAGATTTGTCAGGTGATTTGACAGATGAGTCAAAGGTGACAGCATTATTTACTAAATATATCACAGCTTACACGGCGGCAGTTAAGCTTGATACTTTAAGTGCATATAATACAGCTATAAAGACACAGCTTGACACAGTAAATGGCACAATAAGCCAGATAACAGGCGGTGCATATAAAAAGCTTGATTCATTATATACAGCAGAGATGGGACTTCTTCTTCAGGCAGTAAGCAACGGAGGAGTGTATACAGCATTAAATACTGTATACAATACAGCAACACAGACAGTAGACCCAGAAACGGGATATAACCTTTCTCAAAGCCTTGAAGCACTTTCAAATGGTGCTAAACAGCTTATAGGAGGTCTTGGTCAGATTAAGGATGGAGCAGGTCAGATTAGTTTAGGTGCTAAGAAGTTAAAGATGGGCATCGGCTCATTTGATGAACTTAATCCTGCGGCTGAAACAGTGTGCTCAGCACTTTATAAGCTTCAGGCAGGCGGCAGCCAGCTTACAGGCGGTACTAAGCAGTTAGGTGATGGTCTTTCAACTCTCAAGTCAAATAATGAAACACTTAATTCAGGTGCATCAGCATTAAAGGCGGGTACATCACAGCTTAGAAGTGCATCAGCTACACTTGCTGATGGCGTTGACCAGCTTGCAGAAGGTTCAATCACATTGAAAGACGGTATGATTGAATTCAATGAAACAGGCGTTCAGAAGCTTGCAAATCTTGTTAAGAACGACGCACAGGATGCAGTCGATACAATCAAGAAGATTGTAGAATTAGGTAATGATTACCAGTCATTTGCAGGTAAATCTGATGATGTTAAGGGAACTGTCAAGTTCATATATAAGACTGAAGGAATCACAAAATAATTGATTCCGGAAAGTAACAAAAGGCTTATAAATAAATTGATTTTATAATTGACACCCCGAAAGACTTATGATATTCTCTATGAGTTGCCCCATAGTAAATTAAAGGTCTTTTGGGGTGATGTCATGCGACATTAGATATCCGAGTGTTCGAGACCTTCCACTCGTAAAACAAAACTAAAGGAGAAAATTTAATATGAAAAACAAAAAGGCTGTGTTTATTACACAAGGTGCAGTTATTGCTGCGATTTACGTAGTGCTTGTCATTGTTTTTGACTATTGGAGCTTTGGTCCGATACAGTTCAGGGTTGCAGAAGCATTGACAATACTCCCATACTTTACACCGGCGGCTATACCGGGATTGTTTATCGGCTGTCTCATCGCTAACATACTTGGCGGAGCAGTAATCTGGGATATTGTATTCGGAAGCATTGCAACACTTATTGGTGCAGTTGGTACATATTTGCTTCGTAAAAACAAATGGCTTGCCCCTCTTCCTCCAATTATTGCCAACACAATTATAGTACCATGGGTATTAAAATATGCGTATGGCAGTGAGGGAATGATTCCATTCTTTATGCTTACGGTAGGCGGCGGAGAGATTATTGTATGTGGTATTCTCGGTATGCTTCTTCTGTTTGCATTGAATAAATACAGACATCAGATATTCAAAGATTTATAAAATTAAATATTTAAAAGTCTAAAACCCCCGGCGGTCAGTAAGTGCTGACTACCGGGGGTGATTTTTACTGTTTTTTAATATCTTTTTCAAGTTTACGCACATCTTTTTCTATTTCGGGAACATCTTCTTTTATAAACATAATCATAAAACTTACAAATAAGAGTCCACATGAAACCCAGATGGTACGCATGTTAAAGAACTTAATGAAATATCCGCCAAGTCCTGCACCAATTGCAAACATTATGATAATAGCCCAGTAACAAAGCGATTTATGAAGGATTTTTTTATCCTTTGTTTTAACGTATGCACAAAGTGATTCAACACCGCTTCTCATATTGCCGATGCACATTGTACTTGCAAATGCATATCCGTTTACTTTTCTGAATGCCTGTACCTGCATTGCACATGAAAATGAAACAATTGCGTTGGCAAGAAGATTCAATTCCAGAGGCAGGAAACCTACCACAAAAAGAAGAATTATTTCATTGAGAACCACAAGCTGCCGCCAATGGAATTTTTGAATTTTACGGTATTTGATGTGTACGAATTCCGAGACGGCAATGCCCAAAGCAAAAAATACAAGCGGCACAAGATAATGAAGTGCAAGATGCCAGTTCTTTTCTGCAATGCTCTGGCTTAACAACACAATGTTTCCTGTCTGTGCATTGGCAAATACTTTTCCACGGAATATGTATGTGTATGCGTCCTGTAGACCACCTGAAACTGATAAAAATGCGGCGGTTAAGAATGAGTCAGACATCTGTCCGTGTATTTTGTGTTTCATTTTATATTCCTCCGTAAAGTGTTTTTTGGGTAATGTTTTAACATTATAACACTTTTTGACCGGTAAGTGGGTCGGTAATTTCAAGTAAGGCCATAATTACTGCCATACGTACATATTTTCCGTTCTGTACCTGCTTGAAATATGCAGCACGGTTGTCGTCATCAACGTCTGTTGATATTTCATCAACTCTTGGAAGTGGGTGTAAAACCGGCATATCAGGCTTGGCAAGATTAAGTTTTTCACGGTTGAGAATATATGTATCTTTGAGGCGTAAATATTCATCTTCGCTAAAAAAACGTTCCTTTTGTACTCGTGTCATATAGAGTACATCAAGCTTAGGAAGTGTTTCTTCAAGGCTTGAAACCTCATAATATTCTGAATTATAAGGTTTTAATGTGTCTTCTATTGTATATGCGGGCACTTTTAATTCATCGGGAGAGATAAAGTAAAAACGGTTGTTTTCGTAACGCACAAGACTGTTTACGAGTGAGTGTACAGTTCGTCCGAATTTTAAGTCGCCGCAGAATCCGATAGTAATATTATCAAGGTGGCCTTTCAGTTGTCTTATGGTCATTAAATCGATGAGAGTCTGTGTCGGGTGATTATGACCGCCATCACCGGCATTTATTACAGGAATTGAAGAATACATTGATGCAACCAGCGGAGCACCTTCTTTTGGATGTCTCATTGCAATAATATCGGCGTAGCAGCTTACAACGCGGGAAGTATCGGCAACTGTTTCACCTTTGCTTGCACTCGACATTTCAGCACCGGCGAATCCGATTACCTGACCGCCGAGGCTGAGCATTGCTGATTCAAATGACAGACGTGTTCTTGTACTTGGCTCATAAAAGAGTGTTGCAATTCTTTTTCCATCGGCAACATGGCTATAGGAATCAGGATTTTGCTTGATCCTGTCAGCGAGGTCCAATATGTTTTTAGTTTCTTCAAGTGTAAAATCAAGTGTGTCAATCAAGTGTCTCATAACCATTCTCCCTTTGTCAAATATTGATTTCTTTCAGCTCCTACAGAGATAAACTGAATCTCATGATTCAAAAGATGTTCAAGAGTTTCAATGTATTTTCTTGCATTTTCAGGCAGCTCTTCATATTTCCTGCATTTTGAAATGTCAGTATTCCAGCCGGGAAGCGTTTGGATGACAGGAGTCATGCTGTCTAAATCGTCTAATGGATCAAATTCAGTTATGAGTTCATCGTTTAATTTATATGCTGTGATTACCGGAATTTCATCCATCCGGCTTAACACATCCAGTTTTGTGAGTGCGATTTTATCAGCATTCTGGCATTTCAGACCATAAGCAGAGGCTACGGCGTCAAATGGACCGACACGGCGAGGACGTCCTGTTGCAGCACCGTATTCACCGCCGGATTTTCTTAGTGATTCCATCCATTTTTCCGGCATTGCTTTTTCTGCCGTGAATGGTCCTGCACCGACACATGTAGAATAAGCCTTTAACACACCGACGATGTGGTCAGGCAAAGTTCCCGGAATGCCGGCACCGATAGGACCATATGCGGAGATAGTTGATGAGCTTGAGGTGTATGGGAAAATTCCATAATCGATGTCACGCATGGCACCGAGCTGAGCCTCAAGAACAACTTTTTGGTGATTGGAGAGGGCAGCTGTAATGTAATTTCCGGTATCTGTAATATATGGAGCAAATTGTTCAGCCTTTTTTTTACACCATGATAAAAGAGCCGGATAAGACATTGGAGCTTGGTGGTAGCAGCCGCCCAGTTCCAGATTTTTGTATTCAAGCATAGTTTTTAATCTTGATTGAATATGTGGTTTGTCAAGATGAAGAAGGTCGCCGAGACGCAATGTTTTTTTCTTATATTTATCGCTGTATGCGTATGCAATGCCGCGGCGTGTAGAACCAAAGGCAGAACCTGTTTTTGCAAGCCTGTCTTCTTCAAGTTCATCCTGAATTTTATGCCATGGCATTGATATAGTAGCATGCTTTGAGAGCTTTAAATTCTGAGGAGAAATTACAATTCCTTTCTCTCTTATGCTTTCAATCTCGTTTTCAAGATGGTCTAAATCTACAACCATGCCATCACCAAGAACGCATGTGACATCAGGATGTAATATTCCTGATGGAAGAAGATTAAGTACAAATTTACAGTTGTCTGTTACAACTGTATGTCCGGCGTTGTTTCCGCCCTGATATCTGACAACAACATCGGCATTTTCGGCAAGCAGATCGATTACACGGCCTTTGCCTTCATCGCCCCAGTTGATTCCTGTTACTGCTGTAAGCATATTAGCCTCCTTGTTTTCCGAAGGAAAATGCGACCACTATGGGAGCAGAGGCTTTTCCTCCTTGTTTTCCGAGGGAAAATGCGACCGCTATGGGAGCAGAGGCTTTTCCTCCTTGTTTTCTTTTTCAGAATTGGCTAAATTATACTATTGAATTTGCGATAAGTAAAAACTATAATTGATATAATAAACATAAGCAATTGATATGACAGATGAACGTTTATAGCGGTTGCAGATTTCTGACATAATAAGAATAAACAGGAGGCAGGGGGTTATGAATGTAAATTTTGAGTATTATAAGATTTTTTTCTATGTGGCGAAGTATCATAATTTTACAAAAGCCGCACATGTACTTGGAAACAGCCAGCCAAATGTTACGAGAGCAATGAATTGTCTGGAACAGCAGATTAACACACTTCTGTTTGTGAGAACAAACAGAGGAGTTGAGCTTACGCCTGAGGGTGAAAAACTGTACATAAGGGTCTCAGCGGCAATGGCACAGATATTTGAGGCAGAGGAGGAACTTTCTGACAGCATGAGCCTTTCGCACGGAAGTATTTCTATCGGAGCGAGCGAGACGGCTCTTAATATATTTCTTCTTGATAAATTGAAATCGTTTCATATGATGTATCAGGGAATAAGGCTGAAAATATATAATCACTCAACACCTCAGGCGATAGATGCAGTTAAGAATGGAATAATTGATTTTGCGGTTGTATCCACGCCAGCAGATGTTGAGTCACCATTAAAAAGCGTGAAATTAGTTCCGTTCAGGGAGATTCTTATAGGTGGAAAAACATTTACGGCACTTGGAAGCCAGGAACTTTCGCTCAGCGAATTAAAGGATTATCCGCTTATATGTCTTGGACGAGAGACAGCAACGTATGATTTTTATAACAAAATATTTTTGTCGCATGGACTTGAACTTAATCCGGACACGGAGGCGGCAACGACAGACCAGATACTTCCTCTTGTGAAGAGTGAACTTGGGCTTGCATTTATTCCAGAGCCGATGGCGGCAGAGGCAATTAATAAAAATGAAATTGTCAGAATCCAGTTAAGAGATGAAATTCCCGGAAGAAATATCTGTATGGTATACGATTCAAGACATCCACTCAACTCTGCGGCAAGAGAATTGCAGAAAGTTATTATGGAAGGCAGGTAGAATATGACACTTCAACAATTAAAATATGCAATAACAGTTGCACAGACAGGAACGATTACAGAGGCTGCAGAAAAGTTATATATTTCACAGCCGAGCCTTACTAATGCAATACACGAACTTGAAAAAGAAATGAATATTGAAATATTTACAAGAACTAATAAAGGAATAATTGTTTCAAAAGACGGTGAGGATTTTCTGGGATATGCGAGGCAGGTGCTGGAACAGGCAGAGGTTCTTGAAGATAAATATAAAGGTGGCGGTGGTGGAAAGAAGAAATTCTGTATTTCAACGCAGCATTATTCATTCGCGGTTAATGCATTTGTTGATTTGATAAAAAAATATGGACAGGATGAATATGATTTCAGCATACGTGAGACGCAGACGTATGAGATTATAGAAGATGTTGCTAAGATGAACAGTGAGTTGGGAATTATTTTTATGGATGATTTTAATGATGTCGTTCTTAATAAAATTTTAAAATCCAATGATTTGGAATTCCATCAGCTTTATTCGGCAAAACCACATGTTTTCATAAGCAGGAGGAACCCACTGGCTGGAAAGCAAATTATTACAAATGAACAGCTGGAAGCATATCCGTATCTGTCATATGAACAGGGAGAGCACAATTCGTTTTATTTTTCAGAGGAAATATTTTCAACTTATGAAAGAAAGAAAAATATCAGGGTGAGAGACCGTGCAACGCTTTTTAATCTGCTTATAGGATTAAACGGATATACGGTATGCAGCGGAATTATTGACAAAAAACTTAATGGAAAAGATATAATTGCAGTTCCGCTTGCAGATGAAAAAGACATGCGTATAGGATATATCACACATAGAAAAGGCATGATAAGCAGGCTTGGAAATACATATATTGAAGCATTAAAAAAGTATCTGCAATAATGGGAAGTAATATCAAATAGAATAATTTGACATAGTTTTAAACTATGTCGAACATATATTTTTATGTATTATACAGATGACAAAACTTCAATTTATAATAAGACTCACAGAAAACAGAAAATTATTATAAATTTGGAGGAAAAATAGATGAGCAGATTAGAAACACCATTCAGATATGACCATGTTGGAAGCTTTTTACGTCCTGAAAAATTAAAGGAGGCAAGAAGAAAGTTTGATGATGGTGCTATCGGATATGATGAGTTAAAGAAGGTTGAAGATGAAACGATTACGGAACTTGTAGGCAGATTAAAAGAAATAGGATACCATGTTATCACAGATGGCGAGTTCAGGAGAGCAACATGGCATCTTGATTTTATGTGGGGATTTGACGGAGTGGGACATGTTGAGACAAAGACAGGACTTCCGTTCCATGGTGAAGCTGCAATGATTGATGATACATTTCTTGTTGGAAAGATAAAATCTTCAAAGGAACATCCATTTGTGGAACATTTCAGATTTGTAAAGCAGTTTGAGGACGAAGAAACAGTTGCAAAACAGACAATTCCTGCACCGGCACAGTTCTTTGCACAGTTTACAATGCCTTTCAACAGAGTTGAGACAGAAAAGTATTATTCATCTGATGATGAACTTGCAGATGATATTGTAAAGGCTTATGCTTCATTTATTGATGATTTATACAAAGCAGGCTGCCGCAATCTTCAGCTTGATGACTGTACATGGGGCATGCTGGCAGATAAGACAGCAACTTTGGTATATGGGAAAAAGACATTTGAAGGATTAAAAGAAGTCCAGAAATTATATAAAGATATTAATAACAGAGTGATTGACCAGGCACCGGAGGATATGATTATTAATACACATGTGTGCCGTGGCAATTTCCATTCTACATATGCAAGCAGCGGTGCGTATACACCCGTTGCAGACGTGCTTTTCGGCGAGGAAAATGCAAATGCATATTATCTTGAATTTGATGATGAGCGTTCAGGTGGATTTGAGCCTCTTGCAAAGGTTTCAGGCAATAAGAAGGTTGTGCTTGGTCTTATAACAACAAAATCACCTGTACTTGAGGATAAAGCACAGGTGATAGCAAGAATCCGTGAAGCAGAAAAGTTTGCCCCTCTTGACAGATTATATCTTAGTCCGCAGTGTGGATTTGCATCTTGCGAAATCGGAAATAAGCTCACAGAAGATGAGCAGTGGGCAAAACTTAAACTTGTTAAAGAAATCGCAGAAGAGATATGGGGAAAATAGAATAAGAACGGCAGTGCCGGATTACTTCCACTGACCGAAAAAGTCTTCAAGTTTGTTGAGAGACTTTGTAAGAACGGCAGCCTCTTCTTCGTTCAGACTATCCATAACGCTGTCAATCATGTTTTTGTGAAATGCAGCATGATGTTTGTATGCACTCACGCCTTTTGGTGTGAGTGTGGCAAATACGATTCTTCTGTCTTTCGGATTGCGTGTACGTATTATATATCCCTTTTTGACAAGTGCATTCATTCCTATAGTAAGTGTTCCCATTGTAACTCCGAGTGTTTTGGAGATGGCAGTCATTGTACGTGGTTCTTCTGTTCCAACGGCTTCAATAATATGCATGTCTGTAACAGAAATGTCTTTGAATTCATCAGTTATGAGGGCTTTTTCCTCTACGTCTAAAATGTCATTAAACAGTTTTACAAGTAAATTATTCAAAACTTCAAATGTATCCATAAGAAGCACCTGCTCTTTCTTTGTAATATGTTTTAATAATAAAATACGAATCTTTTTCTATAGTATATACGAAATAAGTCCTATTTGCAATGAATTTGATTTGCTTTTTTGTACCTTACGTAGTATCATAAATATGTATATGTAGTTCGTTACTAAAAAGGAGAAATATATGAAGTTCATAGCAATCGGAGAATTGATGTTAAGATTATCTCCGCCAAATTATGAAAAGATTGTATCTACTCATAATTATATTGTAAATTATGGCGGTGCTGAGGCAAACGTGGCAGTATCTTTGGCAAATCTCGGAGTTGACAGTACATTCTTTACTGTACTTCCGAATTCAGATATTGGTAAGTCTGCTATTAATTATTTTAAGGCAAATGATGTACATACAAAGCATATTATAAAGGCAGACGGAAGAATGGGACTGTATTATCTTGAAGAGGGTGTATCTGTAAGACCTTCACAGGTAATCTATGACCGTTCGGGTTCTGCATTTGCTGAATATGACTATAAGGATGTAGATTTTGAAAATATATTAAAAGATTATGACTGGCTTCATTTAAGCGGTATTACACCGGCACTTTCATATAACTGCCGCCGCCTTATAGACAAGGCTGTTAAGGCTGCAAAGAAGCTTGGACTTACTGTAAGTTTTGACCCTAATTTCAGAAGTACATTATGGTCATTCAGTACAGCCAGAGATGTTCTTAGTAAGTATCTTCCATATGTAGATGTATTGATTGGTATAGAACCTATTCATGTATACAATCCAGACGGAACAGATGTCAAAGATGGTCTTACAATGGATCCGTCTTTTAAGGATATGGACAGAGTATTTAAGGCTATTGATGAGCAGTATCATATGAAAGCAATCGGAAGAACTGTAAGATATGTTCACTCAGGCAGCAACAATTCTCTCAAAGCTTTCTTCTATACTAATGGAGAGACTTATGAGAGTAAGACGATTAACTTTGAAATTGTTGACCGTGTCGGTGGTGGTGATGCATTTTCATCAGGTCTTATTTATGCACTTATGCAGAATGATATGACACCACAGGAGACAGTTGATTTTGCTGTTGCATCTTCTGTAATGAAGCATGCTATCCGAGGCGATACAAATATCACAAGTGTAGATCAGATTAAGAGACTTATGAACAATGCTTCATTTGATGTACAAAGATAATTATGTGATTTTTAGTACAATTTGTACTAAGATAAGAGCAAGGCAGACAAGTGCTTGACATTTCAGACCTTGTTATATACAATAAAGCCAACTGCAATGACGAAGACAGTAGGATATAAGGAAAAGTCGCAGCGAGCCGGGGTGGTGAGAGCCGGTACGAGTAGCTTATATCTGAACATCACTTCCAAGCATCCGGGCTGAACGGAGTTTGTTTCGGGCGTGTAAGCGTAGCGGAACATGAAAGCACTTCAATTAAGCCGGGACGGAAATCCTACCGTTAAAAGGGACGCATATGCTGGTATGTCGTAATTAAGATTAGGTCGATAATTCCCCTGTCGTTTATTACGGCAGGGGCTTTTTTAATGCGGGTATCAGATTGTTTTATGTGCATGGAGCATTTGCTGGTGACGCAGATTATTAGAATTGGCACAATTATGAAAGGACGGATTTTTAAGATGGTATACGAAAAGGTATCACCGGAACTTAATTTTGTTGATAGAGAAAAACAAGTCGAGAAGTTCTGGAAAGAAAATGACATTTTTGAAAAAAGTATTGAAAATCGTAAAGAGGGAGAGACATATACATTCTATGATGGTCCTCCAACGGCTAATGGTAAGCCTCATATCGGTCATGTCCTTACAAGAGTTATTAAGGATATGATTCCAAGATACCGTACAATGAAAGGATACATGGTTCCACGTAAGGCAGGATGGGATACACATGGTCTTCCTGTTGAGCTTGAAGTTGAAAAGAAGCTCGGACTTGATGGCAAGGAACAGATTGAAGAGTATGGTCTTGAGCCATTTATCAAGCATTGTAAAGAGAGTGTATGGAAATATAAGGGCATGTGGGAGGATTTCTCATCTACTGTAGGTTTCTGGGCTGATATGGATAACCCTTATGTTACTTATGACAATAACTTTATCGAGTCTGAATGGTGGGCTTTAAAGCAGATTTGGGATAAGGGACTTCTTTACAAAGGTTTTAAAATTGTTCCTTACTGTCCAAGATGTGGCACACCTCTTTCTTCTCATGAGGTTGCACAGGGATATAAGGCTGTAAAAGAGCGTTCAGCAGTAGTACGTTTCAAGGTTGTCGGCGAAGATGCTTATTTCCTTGCATGGACAACAACGCCTTGGACACTTCCGTCTAATGTTGCCCTTTGTGTAAATCCTGATGAGACATATGTTAAGGTAAAAGCTGCTGATGGATATACTTATTATATGGCAGAGGCACTTCTTGACAAAGTATTAGGCGGACTTGCAGTTAAGGCGGGACAGACTGTAAAAGGCGAGTCACTTGATGAGGATGCAAAAGACGCAAATGGTGCCGGTATTGATTATGAAGTATTAGAGACTTACAAAGGTAAGGATTTAGAGTATAAAGAGTATGAACCATTATATCAGTGTGCAGCTGATTGTGCCGCAAAACAGCACAAGAAGGGACATTTTGTTACATGTGACACATATGTAACTATGTCAGATGGTACAGGTATCGTTCATATTGCACCTGCATTTGGTGAAGATGATGCCAAAGTAGGCAGAAAATATGACCTTCCATTTGTTCAGTTTGTTGATGGCAAGGGTGATTTGACAGAAGAAACACCTTATGCCGGATTATTTGTTAAGAAAGCGGATCCGGAAGTATTAAAAGACCTTGATAAGGAAGGAAAGCTTTTTGACGCACCTAAGTTTGAGCATGATTATCCATTCTGCTGGAGATGTGATACACCTCTTATTTATTATGCAAGAGAGTCATGGTTTATCAAGATGACAGATCCTGAAGTTAAGGCTAATCTCATTGCTAATAATAAGACAATCAACTGGATTCCAGAGACAATCGGAACAGGACGTTTTGGAGCATGGCTTGAAAATGTCCAGGACTGGGGTATCAGCCGTAACCGTTATTGGGGTACACCGCTTAATATCTGGCAGTGTGAGGATTGTGGCGAAATGCTTTCAATCGGAAGCATTGCAGAACTCAAGGAACATTCAGACAACTGTCCTGATGATATCGAGCTTCACCGTCCATATATCGATGCGGTTACATGCAAGTGTGGCAAGTGTGGCGGCACAATGAAGAGAGTTCCGGAAGTTATCGACTGCTGGTTCGATTCAGGTTCAATGCCATTTGCACAGCATCACTATCCATTTGAAAATAAGGAATTATTTGAACAGCAGTTCCCAGCCAAGTTTATTTCAGAAGCTGTTGACCAGACAAGAGGATGGTTCTATTCACTTCTTGCTATTTCAACACTCTTATTTAACAAGGCACCTTACGAAAATGTTATCGTTTTAGGACATGTTCAGGATGCTGACGGCCAGAAGATGAGTAAATCAAAGGGCAATGCAGTAGATCCGTTTGATGCATTACAGAAACACGGAGCAGATGCAATCCGCTGGTATTTCTATGAAAATTCAGCACCATGGCTTCCTAACCGTTTCCATGACAAGGCTGTTACAGAAGGTCAGAGAAAGTTCATGGGTACAATCTGGAACACATATGCATTCTTCGTATTATATGCAAATATTGATGATTTTGATGCAACAAAATATACTTTGGAATATGATAAGCTTCCGGTAATGGATAAATGGATTCTTTCAAAGTTAAATACAATGGTTAAGACTGTTGATGACAATCTTAACAACTACAAGATTACAGAGACTGCAAGAGTTCTTGAAGATTTTGTTGATGAACTTTCTAACTGGTATGTAAGAAGATGCCGTGAGAGATTCTGGGCAAAGGGAATGGAACAGGATAAGATTAATGCTTACATGACATTGTATACAACACTTGTTACACTTTGTAAAGCAGCAGCTCCAATGATTCCGTTTATGACAGAGAGCATTTACAGAAATCTTGTATGCAGCATTGACAAGACAGCACCTATAAGCGTTCACCTTTGCGATTTCCCTAAGGTAAATGAAGACTGGATTGATACAAAACTTGAAGAGAACATGGAAGATGTCCTTAATGCAGTTGTAATCGGACGTGCATGCCGAAATGCAACAAATATCAAGAACAGACAGCCAATCGGAAAGATGTTTATCAAAGCACCATGGAAACTTGATGATTTCTTTACAAATATTATCGCAGATGAGCTTAATGTAAAGAGCGTTGAATATAAGGATGATGTAAGAGATTTCACATCATACACATTCAAGCCGCAGCTTAAAACATTGGGACCTAAGTATGGCAAGTTCCTCGGTGAAATCAGAAAGCAGCTTTCAGAACTTGATGGCAATAAGGCTATGGATGACCTTAACAATGCAGGATATATCACACTTTCTGTAAATGGACAGGATATTCAGCTCGAAAAGGCAGATCTCCTTATCGAGATGGTTCAGGCAGAAGGATATGTTGCCAATTCTGATAAGGGAATTACAGTTGTTATGGATACAAAGCTTACACCTGAACTTATCGAGGAAGGTTTTATAAGAGAACTTGTAAGTAAAATCCAGACAATGCGTAAGGATGCAGGATTTGAAGTTATGGACAGAATCAATGTATATGTTTCTGGAAATGATAAGATTGCAGCTCTTATGGAGAAAAATGCAGAACAGGTTAAAGCAGTTGTACTTGCTGACAATATTATTGCCGGTGAAGCAAAAGGATTTACAAAGGATTGGAATATCAACGGCGAAGATGTAACTTTAGGCGTTGAAAAACAGTAATTAAACAGCAGATTATAAAAGTGTCCGGTTTTGGTAAAAATAAACCGGGCACTTATTTGCATTTTAAGTAATTAATGTAGTATAATTATAATGCTTTAAACATTTTATCAATACCATATTTCAGGAGGAAAAATGAATGAGTAATACTTCATGGTTTAATAAAGATGAATTCAAGAAAAATATTATAAGCAACTGTAAATCCTTATTCAGAAAAAATATTGATGAGGCAGATAAACAGCAGCTTTTCCAGTCTGTAGCATATGCTGTAAAGGAAATTATAATTGATAGATGGATTGCGACACAGAAGGAATATGCAAAACAGGATAAAAAGACTGTTTACTATATGTCTATGGAATTCCTTATGGGCAGGGCTTTAGGTAACAATATGATTAATCTTATGGCATATGATGAAATGAAGGAAGTTCTTGAAGAACTTGGCATGGATATTAATGTCATAGAGGACCAGGAACCTGATGCAGCACTCGGTAACGGTGGTCTGGGAAGACTTGCCGCATGTTTCCTTGATTCACTTGCAACACTTGAATATCCGGCATATGGATGCGGAATACGTTATAAATATGGTATGTTTAAGCAGGAGATTAAAGATGGCTATCAGGTAGAAGTTCCTGATAACTGGCTTAAAGACGGTAATCCGTTTGAGATTAAGCGTTCTGAATATCCGACAGTAGTTAAGTTCGGAGGATATGTACGTTCATACAGAGATGAAAAGACAGGAAGAGATATGTTTGTTCAGGAGGATTACAGAGCTGTAACAGCTATTCCTTATGATGTTCCTGTTGTTGGATATGGCGTAAATACAGTTAATACATTAAGAATATGGGATGCAGAACCGGTAGATACATTTAATTTAAGTTCATTTGATAAGGGTGATTATCAGAAAGCGGTTGAGGAAGAGAACCTTGCAAAGAATATTGTTGAGGTACTTTATCCTAATGATAATCATTATGCGGGTAAGGAACTTCGTTTAAAACAGCAGTATTTCTTTGTATCAGCCAGCGTACAGCGTGCGATTGCACAGTATAAGGAAAGACATGATGATGTAAGAAAGCTTTATGAAAAGGTAACTTTCCAGCTTAATGATACACATCCTACAGTAGCTGTAGCGGAACTTATGAGAATTCTCATGGACGAAGAAGGTCTTGAATGGGATGAAGCATGGGATGTAACAACTAAGACTGTTGCATATACAAATCATACAATTATGGCAGAAGCACTTGAAAAATGGCCAATTGAGCTTTTCTCAAGACTTCTTCCTAGAATTTATCAGATTGTGGAGGAGATTAATCGTCGTTTTGTAGAAGAAATAAAGGCTAAGTATCCAGGCAATCAGGATAAAATCCGCAAGATGGCAATTATTTATGATGGTCAGGTTAAGATGGCTAATCTTGCAATATGTGCAGGATATTCTGTAAATGGTGTTGCAAAACTTCATACGGAGATTCTTGAAAAGCAGGAACTTAAAGATTTCTATGAAATGATGCCGGAGAAGTTCAATAATAAGACTAATGGTATCACGCAGAGAAGATTCCTTCTTCATGCAAATCCGCTTCTTGCAGCATGGATTACAGACAAAATCGGCGATGGATGGATTACAGATTTAACACAGCTTAAAAAGCTTAAAGTATATGTTGATGATGCAAAATGCCAGCAGGAGCTTATGCAGATTAAGTATAAAAATAAGGTTCGCCTTGCAAAATATATAAAAGAGCATAATGGAATTGATGTTGACCCGAATTCTATTTTTGATGTCCAGGTTAAGAGACTTCATGAATATAAGAGACAGCTTCTTAATATTCTTCATGTAATGTATCTTTACAATGAAGTAAAGAAGAATCCTGATATGGATATTAAGCCAAGAACATTTATTTTTGGTGCAAAAGCAGCCGCAGGTTATAAGATTGCAAAGCAGACAATCAAACTTATCAACAGCGTTGCAGATGTAATTAATAACGATGCTTCAATTAATGGCAAGATTAAGGTAGTATTTATTGAAAATTACAGAGTTTCAAACGGTGAAATCATATTCGCGGCAGCAGATGTAAGCGAACAGATTTCTACAGCATCAAAGGAAGCATCAGGTACAGGTAATATGAAGTTCATGCTCAACGGAGCCATGACACTTGGTACAATGGATGGTGCTAATGTTGAGATTGTTCAGGAAGTCGGAATTGAAAATGCCGTAATATTCGGACTTTCATCTGATGAAGTTATTCGCTATGAAAATGAGGGCGGTTATGACCCAATGGAGATATTTAATAATGACCAGAATATCCGTGAGGTATTGATGGAACTTATCAATGGCAAATATTCTCCTGATGATACAGAAAGATTCAGAGATATTTACAATTCACTCCTTAATAATCAGGGCGGCAGAAGAGCGGACACATACTTTATACTCAAGGATTTCCGTTCATATGCTGATGCACAGAAGATTATTAACGAAAGGTATTCTGATGAAAAGGCATGGGCGAAGTCAATGATGTTAAATATTGCCAGTGCCGGTAAGTTCTCATCAGACAGAACTATTGAAGAATATGTTCATGATATCTGGAAGCTTGAAAAAGTTCACATTCCGGATGTGAAATAATTTTATAAAAATTTATAATGAGTATGCCTCGTTTACCGTTTTGACGGTGCGGGGCATATTTTTTATTTTAGCTGCATATGCTTTTATATCATATGATTCTATGCCGGATTATTTCTATGATTCTATGTTGGATTATTCCGGCTTGATGAATTCTTGATTAAGAGGGGATTTTTTGCAGATATGAAAAAAATACTTACGGTCATATTGATATTTTGTATATATGTTGCTGTGCCGGCTGTGATAACTTTGTCGGTTAATTCTGATGATTCGCAGGGGGTATCTCAGGAAAATATTTATGGACCGAGGGTTAATGTTAAATATAAAAATGGAACAAAATCTGTATCGGTAAATGAATTTGTCACAATGGTTCTCGCAAAAAGATTTGAGTCAGGTGATGAGACGGAAACGTTAAAGGCTATGGGTATAATGATAAGAACAGATATTTACCGTGTTATGGGGGATGAGATGAGTGTTGACAGCGAAACGCTTGGCATGGAGTATTTCACAAAAAATGTAATGAAAAATGAATGGGGGAATAATTTCGAGGAATATTATAATCATGTAAATGACAGTGTAATGTCAACAGGTCAGATGGTTATAACATATAATAATAATCTGATTGATGCAAAATATTCGCGTGTGTGCAATGAAAAGACGCTTTCCGGCACGGAACTTCTGGGAGCGGATTATGCATATCTGGTGCCGGCAGACTGCCCGGAAGATATGACAAGCCCTGATTTTCTCAAAACTGAGGAATATTCAAAAAAACAGTTTGTAAAAAAAATAAATACCGCATATAAGGATTCCGGGCTGGATGAAAATAATCCGTTTGGCGATATTCAGGTGGTTTCACAGACTAATATGGGGTATGTGACAAAAATTCAAGTGGGAAATGTTGTAATGTCGGGTGATGTATTTGCAAAAATACTGGGACTTAATTCGCCTTTTTTTGCAATTAAAGATGGAAAAATTACAACCAAAGGAAAGGGAAGCGGATTCGGAGTCAGCCTTTATACTGCAAATATTATGGCACGTTCGGGCAGTACATATGAAGATATAATTAATAAATTTTATTCCGGTGTAGCAATTGTGAGCAGATAAAATCATATAAAGGACACAGTGGTATCGGTTCGTGTAATAATAATGAAGAAAGACAGTTTGAATAATCCTGTATAAATCGGGCAACATATTAACATAAATTGTAGCAATGGAGGTTATGTTAATATGAAAGGCAAGAGTAAAGGTTGGGGAAAAGAGAAAATTATTTCTGCAATAGTTGCCTGTGCGGTTATACTTACGCTTTCGGCAGGTGTTTATTCAGTTGTGAAAGAGAGCAGGCGTGCCAATGACAATAAAAATAATGTAGTTGACCTTAATGAGAGAACGCAGAATAATGTTGCAATAAGAACGGAGGATGGAGGAGTAGAGCCTGAAAACACCGACTCGTCAGATTCTAAAGAAGATGCAGCCACGGGTGATGATGACCCTATGGGTAATGAAATAGCATCGGTTAATAATTCCGGCCCAGGAAGTACGTCAGATGTTTCGTCAAATAGCGTAAATGAAAATAGTGTAAATGAAGATTTACAGGCAGATGACAAGCAGGAACAGGTTCCGGTGGCGGCTTCGGTAAAAAAGAATCCTCTTGATGCATATTCATTTAGTGAGTCAGACAGTCTTTTACGTCCTGTAAATGGAGATGTTGTTTTAAAGTACAGCATGGACAGTACGATTTATTTTGAATCGCTTAATGTATACAAATGCAATCCGGCAATTTCTATTGCGGCAAATGTGGGGGACAGCGTTGCTGTTGCAGCAGATGGAATTGTCCAGTCAGTAGTTGATAGTGAAGAGACAAAAACAACAGTTACCGTAGGACTTGGGGATGGCTATGAGGCGACATATGGTTTGCTTGACGGCGTCAACGTAAAATCCGGTGATAGTGTATACAAAGGACAGCATCTTGGAACAGTAGCAGAACCAAGTGCATATTATGTAAAAGAGGGTGCAAATTTGTATTTTAAACTTACAAAAGACGGAATACCTGTTAATCCGATGGATTATTTTGAATAACGTAAGATAATCGGCATCCGGTTAAAAATTTACAAAAAGGCTGTAAGGGTTGTCATTGCTGTAAATGCAGAAATTTTGTTGTATTGGGTGGATATATAGGATGTGCCGGGTGCTTTATATAGATGTGGGGGCGATATGCTCCCGCGGTACATATAAATATGCTTATAAGCCTTGACACCTTAAAAAAATACAGATATTCTGATATTATCACAGGGCGTACAAATGTGACGGAGCATGATTGGGATAAAACGCAATATAGTGATGGAATATCAGGTTAGACCAAAGGAGGTCCTTAATATGTGGTTTGACGAAGCAGTAATTTATCAGATATATCCACTTGGCTTATGTGGAGCACCGTTGGTAAATAATAGTGGTGAATGTGAGGAAGAGGCCGGGAATCATAGAATTTTAAGAATTCTGGATTGGATAGACCATATTAAGTCAATGGGAACGTCATGCGTATTATTTAATCCATTATTTGAGAGTGATGCACATGGTTATGATACAAGGAATTATAATAAAGTGGACAGGCGTCTCGGAACAAATGAAGATTTTAAGAAAGTCTGCGATGCGATTCATGCATCAGGCATGAAAGTTATGCTTGATGGAGTATTTAATCATGCAGGACGTGGATTTTTTGTATTTGAAGATGTAAGACAGAAAAAATGGGACAGCAGATACAAGGACTGGTTTCACATATCGTTTGATGGAAATACCAATTATAATGATGGATTCTGGTATGAAAGCTGGGAAGGCTGTAATGAGCTTGTAAAACTTAATCTGTCAAATCCTGAAGTAAAAGAATATTTGTTTGACGCGGTAAAAAACTGGGTTAATGAATATGACATAGACGGCTTGCGGCTTGATGTTGCATATTGTCTGGACAGGCAGTTTTTGTCAGAATTGAGACATTTTACCGATGGGTTGAAGAACGGATTTGTATTAATGGGTGAGACTCTTCACGGAGATTATAACCAATGGGTTAATGATAACGCATGCTACAGCGTTACAAATTATGAATGTTATAAAGGCATTTATTCAAGTTTTAATTCTTCAAACATGCATGAAATAGCATATAGCCTTAACAGACAATTTGGAAATGAACAGTGGTGCATATACCGTGGAAAACATCTGTTTTCTTTTGTTGACAATCATGATGTTACAAGAATTGCAAGTATTCTTGAAGATAAAAATAATCTTTTTCCTGTATATGGTCTTTTGTTTGGCATGCCCGGAGTGCCCGGTGTTTATTATGGAAGTGAGTGGGGAATTACAGGAGAAAAATGTAATGGCGACAACACATTGCGTCCTGCAATAGAAAAGCCGGAACATAATGAACTTACTGATTGGATAACGGCTCTTGCAAATGCGAAACAAAAAAGCAAGGCATTGTGTTACGGAGGTTACAGAAATCTTCTTACAATGCCGAAGCAGCTTATATTTGAAAGAGAATGTGACACAGAAAGAGTTATCGTTGCTGTTAATTCTGACAGCAATGTATATCATGCTGATTTTGATGCAAGATCGGGAAAGGCAGTTGATTTGATAACAGGAAAAGAGCATGATTTTGGCGGAGGAAGTGATTTACAGCCATATTCATGTGTATTTTGGAAAACAGAGAGATAGAAATTATGGATTTAGCAATTATAGCAGCAAAGCAGGTACTTGAGATGTTTCTTATGATACTTGCAGGTTTCATATGTTTTAAAACAGGAGTAATCAAGGAAGAAGGTAAAAAAGCATTGTCTGATCTGCTTTTGTATCTTGTAGTTCCGGCAATGATTGTAAATTCGTATCTTGTAGAACATGATTCATCAATGACAGGAAATCTTGTCAGAATGCTTATATATAGTATACTTATGGTTGGAACAGGACTTGTAATTACTTATGCGGTTTTATTTTCAAAGAAAAATAAAGACAGAGGAATTATGCGGTTTGCATGTGGATTCTCCAATGCAGCATATATGGGATTCCCACTTATTCAGGCACTTTTCGGTGCTGAGGGAATACTTTATGCAAGTGTATATGTTACTGTATACAATATTTTATTGTGGACGGTTGGATATTCGTCTGTCACGAAAAAAGTAAATGTAAAAGAGATTGCAAAGAGTATACTTACGGCACCGTGTATAATTGCTGTGTTTATAGGACTTATTCTATATGGATTAAATGTGCATGTGCCGGATATTATAGGCACTCCGCTTTCAATGATTGCCGCAATAAATACACCGGGTTCAATGATTATAACAGGTGTAACTATTGCGGGCAGCAGTATGGCCGTTCTTTTAAAAAACAAGCGTCTGTTTGAAGTTATAGGAATAAGGCTTTTTCTTATTCCGGCAGCATGCCTTCTTGTAATGTGTATTATCGGTGGTAACGGTACAACAGCAATGGTTGCACTTATGCTTGAGGCATGTCCTTGTGCAGCTATAACAACAATGTTTTCAATAGAATTCGGACATGATGAGAATCTTGCATCAGGTTCGGTTGTATTTACGACACTTCTTTCTATAATAACATTGCCATTATATGCACTTATATTAACAAATATTATAAAATAGGCATTATCGCTACATATTTAAACATCATAATAAAATGGCATATACTTCCTGCCATAACAAATAAGTGAAAGATTTCATGTGACCCAAAATATTTATGCTGTGCATTAAATATAGGAAGCTTCAGTGCGTAAATGACACCGCCGATTGTATATATAATTCCACCGGCAAGAAGCCAATTGAATGCGGCTTTTGGAAGTGCATTAATAATCTGTGTAAATGCAAGAACGCAAATCCAGCCCATGAGAATATACAATACTGAAGAAACCCATTTTGGACATGTTACCCAGCAGAGTTTGAAAATGATTCCAAGAGCGGCAATTCCCCATACAAGAGCAAGAAGGACAAGTCCGATGTGCCCATGTAGTACGATTAAACATACTGGCGTGTATGAACCGGCAATAAGCACAAATATCATGCAGTGGTCAAGCTTTTTAAAAATCATATTGACCTTTGGAGAAAGGTCGAATGTGTGGTATGTTGTGCTTGCCGCGTATAAAAGAATCATGCTTACTATAAATATAGTAAGAGAAATAACATGCACAGTGTCCGGTGCGGACAATGCACGTATTATAAGAGGCGTTGCTGCAAATACAGCCATAAGCATTCCTATAAAATGTGTAATTGCACTGCCGGGATCTTTTATCTTAAAGTGATTATTGTTACTTGTAAAATTAGTCATAAAAATCATTCCTTTCATTAAAACAATGACAAGTAGTAATTAAAACTACGTGTTGATGTAATGATGATATATCAAGAAGTATAAAAAATCAATACATCTATGTAAAATTTATGTAAAAAATATTCACAATAAAATCAGCCTGTATCCTCGGAAATTCAATGAAAAATATATAATATGCACAAAAAACTAAAATAAACTTAAATTAAATTGACAAAAAATGCACAATGTTTTATGATAAAGATACTTAAATAAAATACTTGTGCAAAAGTCGTGAAAATAATGTATTTTATTTAAGATGGGTTTTTACAAATGGGGTGTATATGGTCACCCCAAGTTTTTAAAACCTGTATAAAGAGTTATTCTATAGATTATTTCTATAGGCACAAAGAGTGCAAAAGGAGGATTTTATGAGGAGATTCAGAAAAGCAGCGGCACTTGGTCTTGCTGCACTGATGGCGGTCGGCTCAGTGAATTTTGCTGGAGTTACGACAGGAGCCGCTGGTCTGCCAACAACAGACGGACATGACAAGTACGTAAATAAGAACGTATTTGATGTAATTTCAAGCGACACATTTGGTACAAAGGAACTTGAGAGTCCTTTGTTTGATAAGACAAAAGGTTCTAGTGATATTACAGATTTACAGGTGCCAACACTTGCATATGACGAATCAAGCATTGGTCTTGTATGGCAGAAGCCGGAGAAATATGACAATGTAGCAGATTATAATGTCTACATTAATGGAAAGCTTGCAGGTACAGCAAGAGAAAATTATAAGGTAAATGCAGCATGGGCTTCACAGTATATGGATTCTTTCTATGATTATTATACAGCTCAGGGCAAAAGTGATATAGACATGGTAAATGTAGATATCCATGCTTACAGAGCTACAGGTCTTGAAGCTGATACAGAATATACATTCAAGGTTGTTGCAATCGATAAAGATGGCAAGGAACTTGGAACTGCCAAGGAAATTAAACAGAAAACAACTGCCAAAGCAGAAGCTCTTAATATTAAGGATTTTGGTGCTGAGGAATCAGAAGGTTATGTAACTTATAATGATGAAATAAATGAAAAAATTGTAAAGAATACAAAGGCTATACAGGCAGCAATTGATGCATGTCCTGAAGGCGGCAAAGTTGTAATCCCTGAAAATACAGACGGAAAGGTATTCGTAAGTGGTGCTCTCTGGCTCAAGAGCAATATGACACTTGAAGTAAATGGTACACTCTGGGCATCACCAAACAGCGACCATTTTGAAATCGGCTTCCTTATGTATCCATTCTATACAGATACAAGAGGATGGGGACTTGTAAATGCAATGACAGCAGACGAGTCAAATCCTATTACAAATGTAAGAGTAACAGGTACAGGTACTCTTTATGGTAATGGCTGGAAGTATGGCATTAAAGATACAATAAAAGGAGACGGCTATACATCTAACAAGGGTGAGAGTATACAGGCAGGCGACCCTGCAGACACAAAGACATGGGGTACACCAAGATATGTAGGTGGTAATAATAAGAAGGTATTTGATTATGGCGTTCAGGCTGCTGATTCAGCAAGAAAATACCTTGCAAATGTATTTAACGAAGATGGAACACGTAAATATTCAGATGAACAGATTGCAGCACTTGATAAAAATGCAACAGGTATTTCTGATACAGATTTAAAGAATGCATATGCAACACGTTCAAGCCTTCTCATTATGAGAAACTGTGAAAATGTATATGTTGGTGATATCACAATTGAGAATCCATCAAACCACTCAGTAAATATTCTTGATTCAAGAAATATTGCTACAACAAATGTAAAAGTATTTTCATTTGATGGCAACAATGGTGATGGTCTTGGATTTGGATGCTCACAGAATGTTGTCTGCTGGGGTAACTTCACAGATACAGGTGACGATAACTTAGGTTTCGGTGCTTCTGTAGGTGAGGCAGCAAGAGACTGTGGAATTCAGACAAACTCAGAAATCTGGATGTTTAACAACTTCCTTCGTGAAGGTCACGGCGGACTTGCAGCAGGAAGCCACACAGGTAATGGTATTCAGGACGTTCTCTTTGA
>NZ_JBBMES010000021.1:0-43662 GCF_040096395.1 Lachnospira hominis (ex Hitch et al. 2025)
AATCAGCTGATGGAATATTCCATCTCAAGTGCTAATTTAGTCCTCACTAAATGTTTTTGATATAAAATTGTACCTAAACTAAGCACACAGATTCACTCTCAGACTGATTGCGGACATCTGTGATACTGACTTGGATTTTCGGTTTAATATTGCAGCGCTGCCCTATCTTTACCGCTAAAATGGTATAAAAATAAGGACTAAATTAGGCATAACCCCTTGATTTTACTGGGTTTCATCTAACTTGGTCCTATTATAACTCAAACACCCGTTTCCCATCTCGAAACAGTCCTTGACGATACATTGAACTGTTCCGCAAGCTGTTCCTGCGTAAGGTTCTTTTCCTTTCTTAATATTTTAAGAAACGAGCCTATATTTTTTTGATTCATACTGCTGCCTCCTTTCATTGACAGGTTATATCATCTGTACCGGAATAAACACGACACAAAGCGAGAAATGCCGTATTTTCACCTATAGACACACTATGTCCTGCTTAATTTCCCTCAAGAAACTTATCAACAAACTTCCTCATTCCGGCAAACTTTTCCACAGTATCCGGTCTGTCCGACTTAAAATCCAGCATTTTATACACATAACCCTGCTCCTTTACAATTTTAAGGCTCACTGGATATACCAGTTCAAAAATAAGCGAAATGTGTCCGACAATATTATCCACAACACTTTTTTTAAGCGACCTGAGTACAGTCTGTTTTGCATAAAAACATTCAAGCACTTCATCTGTTATCACACTGTTTCTTATCTCTTCTGTCGTTGCATTATAAATTGTCTCAAGAGGCACATCTACATTAACCTTTAAAATATCGATTTTGTCTGCGTCACGAAGAATATTACAAAACATTTCTTCACGTTTGGAAAGCCCATCAGCAATCCTGAACTTATTATGCTGTCTGATAGCAAGCTCAAGCAAATCACTGCCGTTTTTCTCGACATATCCTTCGGCAAATTTATTAATTATGCGAGGAGCATTTTTCACAACAGTAACGTTGACAGGTTCACACATAGGATTTTTTATTGCATACACAGTACCCTGGGCGGAAGTCACACAAACTTTATCTTTTCTGTCAGGGTCAAAAAGAATATCCGCACCAAGCTCGGCGTGGTCAACTGACATTCCATCATTAAAAGTCCCAAAACATCTTATCTGTTCAAATCTTCCAATATCATGCAGCATGCCCAGAAGCCATGCAACGTCCTTATCTTCACCAGTAAGTCCTACAGAATCGGCAATTTTTTCACAAAGTGCTGCAACTCTGTAAGTGTGGTCAATTTTTAGTTTAATCTTTCCATCCGACGGGTCATAATAATGCACATATCCGGCAAATGCGTTAAGCACAGCCTTTCTGTTAATCACAGGCTTGTTAATACTGTCAACAATATCGGCAATTTCCGTCAAATCATTGCACACGCAGTACGTCAGTTTTCTTATCTCATCATCAATCGCTATCGTGTCAGGCACATGAATAACTCTCATTCCCGCCGCATGACCTGCCTTAATTCCGTTGATACTATCCTCTACAACAATCGCATTTTCAGGTTTTACACCTATTGCATCTGCCGCAAGCAGAAATATATCAGGTTCGGGTTTCCCATGCTCAACCTCATTGCCATACACGACCGCATCAAGGTAATCCGACACACCTATATCGCGGAGTGTTTTTTCGGCACTGACACGCCTTGTTGAAGTTGCAACCGCACATTTCAAATTATTTGCTTTAATATACTCAAATATTTCCTTAACACCTTTTTTAACAGGAAGACCTTCCTTTTCCCTTATCTTGTAAATATGCTCTGTACGAAGCTTTTTTGTCTCCCAATAATCAGCTTTTCCGTCAAAATAATCATCAAACATTTTACAGTTAAGCTCATCGGGTGCTCCCTTAAAACTGTCGATAAGCCACATAGGCATGTCTATGCCTTGTTTTTTTGCTGCCCACTTCCAGCCCTCATTTGACTGTCTTTCGGAATCGACCAAAACTCCGTCCATATCAAAAATAATTCCATCAACCATACTTATTTTTCTCCAAAATATTTTCTGTATATCTGTATATATATCTGCTGCCCTATATAAATCCATCAGGTATTCAAACTACCTGATGTCACAATCAAAATGCCGCCTACTTTTCCAGATATTTTTTTACATACTGTCCCGTGTAAGATTCTTTAACCTTGACAATCTCCTCAGGCGTGCCCTTTGCGATAACAGTACCGCCTCTCGCACCGCCTTCCGGTCCCATGTCGATAATATAATCTGCAGTCTTTATTACATCAAGATTATGCTCGATAACAACGACCGTATTACCGCCCTCCGCGAGCTTATGAAGAATATCAACCAGTTTATGCACATCCGCAAAATGAAGTCCTGTTGTAGGCTCATCAAGAATATAAATAGTCTTTCCTGTGCTTCTCTTTGAAAGCTCTGTCGCCAGCTTTATTCTTTGTGCCTCACCACCCGAAAGTTCAGTAGAAGGCTGTCCGAGCTTTACATAAGAAAGTCCGACATCATTGAGAGTTTCAATTTTTCTTTTAATTGACGGAACATTTTCAAAGAATTCAACTGCATCTTCAACTGTCATATCAAGCACGTCATATATGCTCTTGCCTTTATACTTAACCTCAAGCGTTTCACGATTGTAACGCTTGCCGCCGCAGACTTCACAAGGCACGTACACATCAGGAAGAAAATGCATCTCAATCTTAATAATACCGTCACCCGAACATGCTTCACATCTTCCGCCCTTGACATTAAAACTAAATCTTCCTTTTTTGTATCCTCGCTCTTTTGCATCCGATGTTGCGGCAAACAAATCCCTTATCATATCAAATACGCCTGTATATGTCGCAGGATTTGACCTCGGAGTACGTCCGATTGGCGACTGGTCTATATCAATAACCTTATCAAGCTGTTCCACTCCGTCTATTCCGTCGTGTTTTCCCGGGATACATCTTGCCCTGTTAAGTTCCTTTGCAAGGTGCTTGTAAAGAATCTCATTTACAAGTGAGCTCTTTCCTGAACCTGATACACCCGTAACACATGTAAATACGCCAAGTGGAATATCAACATCAATATTTTTAAGATTATTTTCCCTTGCACCTCTCACCTTAATCCAGCCTGTCGGTTTGCGTCTTTTTGCAGGAACAGGAATCTTAATTCTTCCGCTCAGATATGCTCCGGTAATTGATTCCTTACACTTCATAATCTGTTCGGCAGTTCCCGTTGCAACAACCTGTCCACCATTCCTGCCGGCACCGGGACCGATATCCACAATATAGTCTGCAGCATACATAGTATCCTCATCATGTTCAACAACGATGACCGAATTGCCTAAGTCTCTTAAATGTTCAAGCGTCTTTAAAAGCTTGTCATTATCTCTCTGATGAAGACCGATACTTGGCTCATCAAGAATATATGCAACACCTACAAGCCCCGAACCAATCTGGGTTGCAAGCCTGATTCTTTGTGCCTCGCCGCCCGAAAGCGTACCTGTTGCCCTGGAAAGAGAAAGATAATCAAGTCCTACATCCATAAGGAACTGTATTCTTGACCTTATCTCCTTTAAAATCTGGCTGCCTATGGCAAGTTGTCTTTCTGAAAGCTTCATATTCTGAAGAAAATCCTGCAAATCAAGAATCGGCATATTGGTAATCTCATAAATATTCTTATCAGCAACCGTAACAGCAAGCGATGTCGGTTTTAATCTCTGTCCCTTACATGACGCACACGGAGTAATTCTCATAAATTCTTCATACTGCTGCTTAGATGCCTCTGAAGCTGTCTCCCTGTAGCGTTTTGCAACATTCCTTACAAGTCCCTCAAATGCAATATCATATACACCCTCACCTCGCTGGCCTCTGTAATAAACCTTAACGCTGTGACCTTTGGTTCCGTTGATAATAATATCTTTAATCTCGTCCGGATAATCCTTAAATGGTGTTGAAAGGCTGAAATTATACTCATCTGCAAGTGCTTTCATAATCGCTCTTGAAAAACTTCCCTCATCTGTTACAGACTGCCAGCCCATAACAACAATGGCACCCTCATCAATACTAAGTCTCTCATCGGGTATCATAAGCTCGGCGTCAAATTCCATCTTATATCCAAGGCCAAAACAATCAGGACACGCACCAAAAGGATTATTGAAAGAAAAGCTTCTCGGCTCAATCTCATCAATACTTATCTCACAGTCCGGGCATGCAAAACTCTGGCTGAAGTTTATCGGCTTTCCACCAATAACATCAACAGTCATTATTCCATCAGCAAGCTTCAATGTCGTCTCAATCGAATCAGTAAGTCTTTTTTCGATTCCCTCTCTTATAGAAAGACGGTCAACAACTATCTCAATATTATGTTTTTTATTCTTATCAAGTTTAATCTCGTCTGTCAGCTCATACATGCTTCCATCAACCATAACACGAACATATCCACTCTTTTTAGCCTGCTCAAAGAGTTTAACATGCTCACCTTTTCTTCCTCTTACAACAGGAGCAAGAAGCTGAATCTTTGTCCTTTCGGGAAGTCCCATAATAACATCAACCATCTGGTCCACAGTCTGTTTCTTAATCTCTCTTCCACACTTAGGGCAATGCGGAATACCCACTCTTGCATACAAAAGCCTGAAATAATCATATATCTCTGTAACAGTTCCGACTGTAGAACGTGGATTTCTGTTAGTAGATTTCTGATCAATAGAAATCGCCGGTGAAAGTCCCTCTATACTTTCAACATTAGGCTTTTCCATCTGACCGAGGAACTGTCTGGCATATGAAGAAAGCGACTCCATATATCTTCTCTGTCCTTCAGCATAAATAGTATCAAATGCAAGCGAAGACTTACCTGAACCTGAAAGTCCTGTAAGCACAACAAGCTCATTTCTTGGTATATCAACAGATACATTTTTAAGGTTATGCTCATTAGCTCCCTTAATCCTTATAAACTGCCTGTAATCTCCTTTTTTCATCATTTACCTCTTTCACTTCGTCTCATATAAAAACTTATTAACTTCAATCATCTTATCCCTGAGAACTGCTGCCTCCTCAAAGTTAAGCTCTGCCGCAGCCTTGTGCATATTCTTCTCAATCTGCTTCTTAACCTTTTCAAGTTCTTTGCGGCTCATAGACTCATAATCTTTCTCAAGAGTCTCACCATTGCCGGATGATGCATCTGCTGCCTTGGAAATGCTTATCAGATCCCTCACAGCCTTCTTTATAGTCTGAGGAGTTATTCCATGCTCTTCATTATACTCCTGCTGAATCTGACGTCTTCTTTCCGTCTCGGAAATCGCTTTTTCCATTGATTCCGTAATCTTATCGGCATACATAATAACATGTCCCTCACTGTTACGTGCAGCTCGTCCGATTGTCTGGATAAGCGATGTCTCCGTCCTTAAAAATCCTTCCTTATCGGCATCAAGAATAGCAACAAGTGTAATCTCAGGAATATCAAGACCTTCTCGTAAAAGGTTAATACCAACAAGCACGTCAAACGCATCCATTCGCATATCACGTATAATCTTCTGCCTTTCAAGCGTATCAATGTCGGCATGAAGATACTTGACACGTATTCCAAGCTCTTTAAGATAATCTGTCAAATCCTCTGCCATACGTTTAGTAAGCGTTGTGACAAGGATCTTATTATGTTTCTTAGTCTCCTTGTTAATCTCCGAAACAAGGTCATCAATCTGCCCTTCAATAGGACGTACAAAAATCTCAGGATCCAGAAGTCCTGTAGGACGTATAATCTGCTCCGCCCTTAAAAGTTCATGCTCTTCCTCATAGACAGATGGTGTTGCCGAAACAAACAACATCTGCGAAATCTTATTCTCAAATTCAGTAAAATTAAGCGGTCTGTTATCCTTAGCAGATGGAAGCCTGAAACCATAATCTACAAGAGTTGTCTTTCTTGACTGGTCGCCGGCATACATTCCTCTTATCTGTGGAATCGTTATGTGTGACTCATCAACTATAATAAGAAAATCATCCGGAAAATAATCCATAAGTGTATATGGCGGAACCCCTGCCGGAAGCCCCGCAAGATGTCTTGAATAATTCTCAATTCCCGAGCAGAAACCGGTCTCCTGCATCATCTCTATATCAAAATTAGTTCTCTCCTCAATTCTCTGTGCCTCAACAAGCTTATCTTCGCTCTTAAAATAAGCAATTCTCTCCTTCAGTTCTTCCTTAATATTCTCAATTGCTGCCGCCATCTTTTCCTTATCAACAACATAATGTGAATTCGGGAAAATCGCAATATGTTCAAGCTCTGACTTGACTTCTCCAGTCAAAGAGTCAATCTCAGATATTCTGTCAACTTCATCACCAAAAAATTCAATTCTTACAGCCTCTCCACTTGATGCTGCCGGATAAACCTCAACAACATCGCCACGCACACGGAAAGTTCCTCGTTTAAAATCCTGATCTCCTCTCATATATTGAATATCAACAAGCTTTCTTATGACATCGTCTCTGTCCTTCTCCATGCCGGGACGCAGGGAAATAACCATATTCTGGTAATCAATAGGTGCACCGAGTCCGTATATGCACGATACAGAAGCCACAATAATAACATCCTTTCTTTCAGAAAGTGCGGCTGTTGCTGAATGCCTTAACTTATCAATCTCATCATTAATAGAAGAATCCTTAGCTATATAAGTATCGCTCTGCGGCACATAAGCCTCGGGCTGATAATAATCGTAATATGAAACAAAATATTCAACAGCATTATTTGGAAAAAATTCCTTCATCTCGCCGTAAAGCTGTGCAGCAAGTGTCTTATTATGTGAAATAATAAGCGTAGGCTTCTGCACTTTCTCAATAATATTAGCCATTGTAAAAGTCTTTCCCGAACCGGTTACACCGACAAGCGTCTCAAACTGATTGCCCTCAAGAAATCCATCTGAAAGCTTCTTAATTGCCTGTGGCTGGTCGCCGGTCGGCTTATATTCAGATACCAACTCAAAATGATTCATACTGTTCTCCTGATTAAGATTAAACTATGTGATATATCTAAAATAATAAACTATTCCTAGTATGTTACCACTATAGTATATCATTCAAAATAAAAAAAGTACAGAACAAATCGAATATTTGTTCTGTACTTTTAAAACTCTTAATTCATTTTTCCTTTAAGATAGTTGACAGCTGCCTCATACTGGACGTCACTTACAGCATCATCCGGAAGCGTAACCTCAATATCAGGTGTAACGCCATTTCCGTGAATATCCTGTCCCTTAGGAGTAAAATATTTGGCAATCGTATACTTTACAGCACTTCCGTCTGTGAGCGGCTGTATTGTCTGGACAATACCTTTACCGAATGTCTTTGTTCCGATAATCGCACCTTTTCCGTAATCCTGAACCGCACCGGCAAATATCTCTGAAGCACTCGCACTATCCTCATTTACAAGAACTGCAAGAGGAACTTTAAGTTCATTGCTGTTGCTTCCCTTATATTCCTTACGTGTTCCGCTCTTAGTCTCTGTATACACAATCAATCCATCCGGAAGAAGCCCATCAAGAATATCAACAACGCTGTTTAAAAGTCCACCCGGATTTGAACGTATATCAATTATAAGTCCGCTCATTCCCTGCTGCTGCAAATCTTCTAATGCTTCTTTAAACTGCTTTGTCGTAACTTCATCAAACTGTGAAACTATAATATATCCAATATTATCATCCATCATTTTATGGTCAACAGTCTTTACATTTACCTCTGCTCTTTCAACTGTAAAGGTAAGTGTCTGTGAGCCCCTTCTTATTTCAAGATTAACAGTTGTTCCTTTATCACCCTTTATAAGTGCAACTGCGGATGACAAATCCATATCAGTTATATCTGTTCCGTCAACTTTCACAACGCAGTCGCCCTTCCTTATTCCCGCTTTGTATGCCGGAGCATCCTCATATGGGTCTGCAATAAGAATCGAACCATCCTCATTTTTCTGGCATACAGCACCTATTCCATAGAACTTGCCGCTTGTCGATTCAAGGATTGCCTTATATTCATCAGGAGTATAATAAACTGTATATTTATCGCCATAGGAATCAAGAAAAGCCTTGTAAATATAATTTTCAGCCTTTTCATCATCTGTTCCACCAAAATAAAAATTCCTGTCAAGAAGCGAATCAATTGCATTAAGCTTACCCTCAACATCACTTCCTATTCCATCTGAATCATCAGTTGAAGTCTGCTGCACATACACCTCTCCATTTGCACCAAAATGAAGATATCCTTTTCTCTCAAAAATCCCAGCTGTAATTCCCACAACAGAAACCGTTGCGAAAACTCCTGCAAGAATGCCAGCCACAAGCCCTTTGCCAAACTTTGACTTATTTTTATTTTTTTCTCTCCTATACGATGCATACGCATTATTTAAATCATTGTTCTGCTGATTTGAATTGTCCATATTATCCATCTGTTTTCGCCTTTCAAAAAACTTAAATCAGAACAAATCCGTATTAAGACCCGTTCTGATTTATGTATAAAAAATATGTCTTTCTACCTTAAATATCCCCAAGGATTAACATATGTACCGCCATAACGCACACTGAAATGAAGATGTGCCCCTGTCGATTCACCTGTCGAACCCATCAGAGCTATTGTATCTCCTCTGTTTACTGTCTGGCCTACAGAGACAAGGAACTGTGAACAGTGCATATAAATAGAATAAAGTCCGTTGCCATGGTCTATCCAGAGCCAGTTACCCGCTGACCAGTTATACTCAGCTCTTACAACTCTTCCTCCGTCAGCCGCATAAATAGGATCTCCCCATACGCCCGGCGTAGTTGCTCCTATATCAATTCCAATATGCGGATTGTTTCTTCCATCAGTATCGCCATAATCAGAAGTTATTCTTCTTGATATTGTAGGCCATAGAAATACTCCCGTACTTGGAATACCTGTGCTTCCGCCACTATTTCCGCCATTATTATTGTTGTTATTTCTGTTCTGTTCCTCAAGCTCGCGTTCAATACGCTCTATCTCACTCGTAAGTCCGCTGATATCACTAGAAAGTTCCGTTTCCTGTGCCTTTGAGGATGCTATGAGACTGTTATAATTGGCAAGTTCGCTCTCTTTTTCAGCCTGCATCTGTGCAAGCTCATCACGCTGTGATTCAAGCTGTGACTGTGTATCAGCAAGCTCAGTATAATCATCCTCGAGCTGCTGTTTTGCCTCAGCTATATACTTAATAGTCTCTTCATATTTTGTGAGCATATCCCTGTCATATGACGAAATTTTTGTAACATACTCGGCACGGTTTAACATTTCACCCATACTCTCAGATGTAAGAATCAAAGCAAGATAGCTCTCTTCATTATGTTCGTACATAAATTTAATTCTTAACTTCATCATCTCGTACTGGCTTGCTGCATCTTCCTGTGCCGCCTCAAGATTCTGTGTTGTCTCATCAATCTGTGTATTCAGATCTTCCATCTTTATCTGAAGTTCATACAGACTGCCATTAAGTTCTGACATCTGTGCGTCAAGTATTGCCATATATTCTTTTGTATCTTGTGCACTGGCCTTATATTCGTCCATTTTCTTTTGAACATCTTTTCTTTGCTGTTCCTTATCTTCTTTTTCCTGTTTTACGTCATCAAGGTCAGAAGCCGCGACCTTTTTTGCCGCAAACAATCCGTTAGACAAAGCCATAACAGAAGATGCACATAATGCAAGGCACAGCAATGTAGCAACAAATTTTAAAATTGTCGTTTTTTTCATACGGTGCCTCTCCTTTCCCAATACCATCCGATAACGGCACATTTTTTTAACATTTTTCAAACCGGCATTTTATACATTGGCATGCTTACGTACCGCAAAGAAGCTTCCGAGGAAACCAATGCCGATTCCGAGGCATATTGCCACAGGTGCAAGAACTCTGAAAACATCTGACATCGGCATAAATGCAAGAATATTGCTGAGAATTGAAAATTTACCAAGAACGTAGCTGATAACCTTCTGATAAATATAGCTCAGAATAACAAGCGGAATTACTGAACCGATAATTCCGATTGTAATACCCTCAACAAAAAATGGAGCATTTACAAATCCATCAGTTGCACCAATAAATTTCATAATTGAAATCTCGTCTTTACGAACTGTAATACCAATAACAATTGTATTCGTAATAAGGAAAATTGATACTGCAAGAAGTATGATAATAATTGCTGCAGCAACATATCCTACAAGCTTTGCTGCACTTGCAAGGCTGCTCGCAGTAACCTCTGAACGGTTTACCTGTCTTACGCCGTCAAGATTCTCAAGATATGTTACAAGTGTACCCTGCATGCTTGCATCGCTGAGATATACCTCATAAGATGCAGAGTTGGCAAGAGGGTTATCATTCTTAAATCCTAATGCAAGTTCAGGATATTCCTTAAAATATTCTGTCTTGAATTTAGCCCATGCCTCTTCAGCAGATGTGTAATGTACTGAAGAAACTTCAACTCTTTTTGAAATAGTATCACCGAGCTGCTTAATCTGTGTCTCTGAAAGTCCCTCGTCAAAGAAAACCGTAACACAGACTTCATTTTCAGCCTTTTTAACCATATACTGGAAATTCATTACAAGTGAATACAAAATACCAAAAAGAAATATACATGCCGCTATTGTTGCTATTGAAGCAAGTGAAAACAGACGGTTGCGGTATATGTTCTTGAGACCGTCTTTTATATGATAAAATAATGACCTAATCTTCATAGAAATAACCACCCTTTTCCAAATCGCTTATAATCTTACCTTCACTCATTGTGATAGTTCTCTTCTTCATCTGCTGCACAATTTCCATGTTATGTGTAACAACAAGGACAGTCGTACCAAGCTTGTTAGCCTGATTAAGAATCTTCATAATCTCGGCAGAATTGGCAGGGTCAAGGTTACCTGTCGGCTCATCACATAAAAGGATAGCCGGTCTGTTTACAAGAGCTCTTGCGATTGCAACTCTCTGCTGCTCGCCGCCTGAAAGCTCATTCGGATAAGCCTTATATTTGTCGAGAAGCCCAACCATTGAGAGCATAGAAAGGACACGGCTCTTAATCTGTCTTGACGGAGCTTCTACAACCTTCATTGCAAATGCAATATTTTCATAAACATTTCTATCCGGAAGAAGCCTGAAATCCTGGAACACAACACCTATGTCCCTTCTGAGATAAGGAAGCTTCTTTCTTGTAATCTTGTTAAGATATTTCTTATTAATATATATCTTTCCTGTTGTCGGGTCTAACTCTTTAAGCAGAAGCTTTATAAGAGTTGATTTACCCGAACCGCTTTTACCTACTATAAATACAAACTCACCCTTCTGAACATGCAGATTAATACCATTTAAGGCAGGTGTACCGGATGAGTATGTCTTTGTGACATTTTCTAAGATTATCATCAGTAATCTCCTCCATTAAAATGTATCTTTACTTTCCATATACTTCATATATTTCACAACCATAAGTGCAATCTTGAATGTAATCGCATCATCAAATACACGCAAATCAAGACCTGTGCTCTTCTGGAGCTTATCAAGTCTGTATACAAGCGTATTTCTGTGAATATAAAGCTGTCTTGATGTCTCTGAAACATTCAGGCTGTTCTCAAAGAACTTGTTAATTGTTGACAATGTTTCATCATCAAAATCGTCAGGCGACTTACCGCCGAATATTTCTCTTATAAACATCTGACAAAGTGGTATCGGAAGCTGATAAATAAGACGTCCGATTCCAAGTCTGCTATAAGCAACCACATTCTTGTTGCTGTAGAAAATCTTGCCTACATCGAGAGCCATCTTAGCTTCTTTATAAGAACGCGAAACCTCTCTTATATCACCCACAATAGTACCATATGCAATATGTGCTGAACTCATTGCCTCAGTATTGAGCATGTCAATAATAACCTGTGCGGTCTTGTCGAGTTCTTCATATGTCTCATTGCCTTTAACTTCCTTAACAAGAATTATACTCTTCTCATCAACTGCTGTAATAAAATCATGCACTTTTCCCGCAAATAAAGTTCTTACTATCTCAAGTGCATTAGTATCTTTTTCGTGTTTCGTCTCAATTATATAAACAACACGCTTAACATCCGTCTCAATATGTAACTTTTCTGCTCTTGTATACATATCTACACGCAAGAGATTATCTAGAAGAAGATTCTTTATAAAATTATCTTTATCGAATCTTTCCTTATAAGCCACCAAGAGATTCTGAATCTGAAATGTCGCAAGCTTACCAAGCATATAAACATCATCGCTTGTTCCCTTTGCAAGAAGAATATATTCAAGATTCTGTTCGTCTATAACTTTAAAAAACTGGTAGCCGTTTACAACCTGGCTCTCTGCCGGCGAATCCATAAATGTCAATGCATCTGCAACACAGCCTTGAACATCATCAAATGTCTTAGCCGCAATCTTGCCGTCTGAATCTATAACGCACAAATCCACCCGTGATATTGCTTTAAGTCCATCAACAGTTGTCTGTAATATTTGATTTGATATCATAGTGAACACCCTTTCGCTTTTAGTCCTTTTTAGGTCCTTGTTTTATTGTAATGCAAAATGACGAAAAAAAAAAGAGGAAATGCATAATTTCTATACATTTCCTCAAAAATTACATCATTATTCCATTCAAAAAACCCAAAACCAAATGATATTGGCTTATTAACTCAATTAGTGAGTGATAATCTGCTCTGTCTCTTTATCAAATACATGAAGTCTTGAAATATCCATAGCAAACTTAACAACATCACCAGGACGAGCTGTTGTACGTGGGTTAACCTTAGCTGTACATGTTGTATCAGCAATATCATAGTGAAGGTTAACTTCAGCACCAAGTAATTCATATACCTTAACTGTAGCTTCAAATGTTGTAGCTGAATGCTTTGTGATGAATTCTTCATCATCCTTGATATCCTCTGGACGGATACCAGCAACAACTGTCTTACCAACATAACCACCATCAATGATAGGTTTGCTCTTATCAGCTGGTAAAGCGATAGAAACTGTATCACTAAGCTTTAATGTTACACTTGAACCATTGCCTACTACTTCAGCATCAACAAGGTTCATCTGTGGAGAACCAATGAAACCAGCAACGAAGATGTTGTTTGGTGTGTTGTAAAGATTCTGCGGTGTATCAACCTGCTGGATAATACCATCTTTAAGAACTACGATTCTTGTACCAAGTGTCATAGCCTCTGTCTGGTCATGTGTAACGTAGATGATTGTTGTCTGTAATCTCTGGTGAAGCTTAGAAATCTCAACACGCATCTGTACTCTTAACTTAGCATCAAGGTTTGAAAGTGGCTCATCCATAAGGAATACCTTAGGGCTACGAACGATTGCACGACCCATGGCAACACGCTGTCTCTGACCACCTGAAAGAGCCTTTGGCTTACGATCAAGAAGATGTTCGATATCAAGAATCTTAGCTGCTTCATGAACTGCCTTATCAATATCAGCCTTTGGTACTTTTCTTAACTTAAGACCAAATGCCATGTTATCATATACTGTCATATGTGGATACAAAGCGTAGTTCTGGAAAACCATGGCGATATCTCTATCCTTAGGTTCTACATCATTAACGAGTTTGTCGCCAATCCAAAGCTCACCTGAGCTGATTTCCTCAAGACCAGCGATCATACGAAGAGTTGTTGACTTACCACAACCAGAAGGTCCAACGAAGATGATGAACTCCTGATCAGCGATTTCAAGATTAAAATCCTTAACAGCAACGAAACCGTTAGGATATACTTTACATACATTCTTAAGTGATAAACTTGCCATTCTTAAAAATCCTCCTAAATTAAATAGGTGCAAAATAATGTGTCATAATATAATAGAAAAACATCAGTTATGTATATCTTTGCACTCTTATTGTGCCTTCAGCTTACGCACGGCACTTTTTTGATGTAACAATCATACAATAATTTGATAATAAAAGCCATATCTCAATTTCACAAATATATGTCTCGTTTTTTTTGCAAATTTACTACATGTGCTTATTTCATGTGAATTTTTCACAAAACGCCGGCACAATTCTGCACTATTTTAACCATAAAATTAGCGTTTATAATAGTTATAACAATTTTTCTGCCGTTTTTTCAAAAAATGTGTTGCATTATTACAACAATTGCACTATAATCAATACATAAACAAAAACAAGTTACATTATTTTAATATTTGGAGGCTGATTGATATGGATATAGCTTCATTGTCAATAGCACAAAGCACTATTAATGTTGCCAGTGATGTTCAAGTCGCTGTTTTAGGTAAGAGTCTTGACACCATGGAGACTTTAGGTGATGGGATGAAGAAGATGTTGGAATCTTCCGTTACTCCTCATCTCGGACAGAATATTGATTATTTAGTTTAATTCGTTTTTTCTTATATTTTTCCTTTCTCATTTTCTTTTCAGTGGATTTATCCACGAAACAAAAAGCTTACCGGGTAATCAACCGGTAAGCTTTTTGTTTTATATTTTCATATAGTATTGTCAAACCATCATGGTAAGTCTTGTTATTATTTCAGTAAATATCATATAACCAAATGCAAGAACCAATGTAATTATAAGTGGTATTGTAACAAACTTCTCTCCGTTTCTTCTCACATGTCTTAACTCAAAATCACGTCTGATAAATCCGGCTTTTCCGTTTCTCTCGGCAAGCTTTTTTAATATAAGTATCGAAAGAGCCAGAAATCCCATTGCAATCGCTCCAAGTACAATCACCTGAATAATCGTTGCAATAAACATGCTTCCCGATGAAAGCTGCTGTGTCTGTCCTGCCATCGCATTTACATCAACACCGGCGAGCGATAAAATCTTCATTACAGTAATTGAATAAGTATTTACAGCAAAGTGTGCTATCATTGATGACCACATAGAGCCTGTTACCTCGACAAGAAATGCAAACATAACTCCAATTACAAAAGCATAACAGAGCTGATTAATATTAAGATGTGTAACACCAAAAAGCAGACCACTTAACAGTGCTGCTCCACAGATTCCGTTTTTCCTGTATGAATGATAAATAAGTCCCCTGAATATAAACTCCTCTACAACAGGCGGTATGACTGCAAGAAGAATTATCTGTATTATAAACGGATATGAAGTAAGGTCAGAAACCGCATCATTCATATAATTTGTTGATATAAACTGTGTAAGTACATTGATAAACAAAACCACAGGAATAAGTGTATATCCGAATACAAGTGAAAGAAATGCATCTAACGGCTTAATTTTTCTATATGGAATACACTTATATATATTTATCTTATTGATAAATACATAGATAAATGCCGGAATAAGCAGTATTGCCTGACTTATAAGGCACTGTCCCCAGTAAGGCAGGTCAATACCCGTCGTTCCTATCACCAGCCCGACAGCCATTGAGCCAGCCACATAAAATGCAAGAAAACACGCAAAAAATATATTAATTCTTTTACACATACGCCGTAAAAATCCCCTTCTGCATTAACTTTTTTGCATTTTACTTAAATGCTATAGCCTCTACCTCTAAAAGAACATCCTTTGGGAGTCGTGCAACTTCAACACATGAACGAGCCGGGAATGGTTCTTTGAAATATTTTTTATAAATCTCATTGATAGTTCCGAAATCATTCATTTCTTTAATAAATACTGTTGTCTTAATGATATTCTCAACCTTTGAACCTGATTCTTCAACAAGATTACAAAGGTTCTTAAAAGCCTGCTCTGCCTGTGCTTCAACACCTTCTGCAATATTGCCTGTTGCAGGGTCTACAGGAATAACGCCTGATGTATAAACCATACCATTAACTTCAATTGCCTGTGAATAAGGTCCGATTGCTGCCGGTGCCTTATCTGTACTGATAACTTTCTGCATAAAATCCTCCTTGTTTTTCTTCGCAAAACAAGAAAAACATGAAGTTTTTCTTGTTATCGCGGTATTCGCCAAGGTTTTAAGCAAGCTTAAACTTTGGCTCATTACTCGCGTAAATCCGAACCCTCTGGTGAGGAGAGGATTTAGCCTCCTTGTTTTGCGAATTGCTAAAATGCATTATACCATTTATTTCATATTAATTGAAGTCTCATTTATAACAATTTTTCCTTCTTTAAGAAGTCTGCCCACCGCACGCTTAAAAGCATTTTTACTCATCTGGAAATGTTCTTTTATTATTTCAGGTGATGCTTTGTCTGTAAACGGAAGACTTCCGCCATTATTTTTAATTGCTTCATATATAATAGAAGAATCTTCATCCATCTGGATATATGCTTTCTGTTTAAGGCTTATTGTAAGTTTCCCGTCTTCTCTTACCTTTGAAACTCTTCCGTATATTATGTCACCTATGTTAATTTTTCCGAACACTTCATTTTTAGGAATCATTCCGAAATATTTGTTATCTATGGCAACATAAACACCATAATCAGGGTTTATCTCAATAACTGTACCGCTTACAGCACTATCCTTCACATAGCTCTGTGCATTTGTAAGATAATCATATACTCTCATTGTTGCGGCAAGTCTGCTGCTCTTATCTATATATAATGCCACAAGACATTCATCGCCCTCCTGGACATGTTTTGTCTGTTCCTTAAACGGCATAAATAAATCTTTCTCAAGACCCCAGTCAAGAAAAGCTCCTATTTTGCTGACCTGCGAAACTTTAAGAACCGCGAGCTGGCCAAGCTGCACCTTAGGAGTCTTTGTCGTGGCAATAAGTCTGTCACTTGAATCCCTGTATACAAAAACAGTAAGTGCATCCCCGGCTTCTATATCTTCAGGAACCATTTTCTTTGGAAGAAGCACCTTATCTTCCTCAGTTCCAAGATAAACGCCAAAATCAACTTTTTTAACTACATTAAGACATTGTGTCTTTCCTAATTCTATCATATAATCTCTCCATTTCTTAAATAAACGGGTGTCATACAAGCACGGATTTCGGCTCGCTGTCAGCATAAAAAAAGCCCTCGCATATATGCGAGGGTAAGCTGGGCTTGAGGGACTCGAACCCCCAGAATGCTGGAATCAGAATCCAGTGCCTTACCATTTGGCGAAAGCCCAATATCGTGACGACATATGGTATTATATCTGATGTTTTTACAAAATGCAAGTGTTTTTTTGAAATTTTTTTAAATTTTTTTTACAACACTAAATGCAATAAGTACAACGCCCGAAAATATCAGCCTTTAAGCCTTACCGTACCATCCGCATCTGTACCAAGATTTGCCGGCTCAACGAAATATGTATATTGCTCAAGGACAACTTCCTTTTTCATATCATCTATAGCTTTGTCTATATCATCCTGATTAAACTTAACAGATTTTTCTGTAAAGTCAAAACCATTATTCTTTTTTATATTAAACAGTTTCTCAGGGTCAGAAAACTTAGGTGCATTGTTTCTGCTGTTATGATTATCAGCAAAATCCCCCGGCATACTATTGCTGTTATCTGAAATTCCATTGCTTCCAGAATCTATACTGCCGTTTTCTTTCACAACATTCAGTTTATCGCTGCCATCAATACTGTTTATATACATCTGAGAACCATGCTGATTTATTCCATATATTGCCATAGTATGCATCTCCTTTCCCAATTATGCCATAGTCATCTGTAATCACTTTATATATCGGATTATATAAAAAAACTTTAACCTCATATTAAGACTTTTTTCTACATTTTTCAAATAAAAGTATTACTTTCGTACCATAAGTACAGGAAAGCCCTCTTTATAGTCTTTTATTATAAATGGATGTGTTTTGGCATAATCATAAATAACATCACCAAGTCCATCATCAACGAGCTTTTGCAGCTCATCTGACGGTTCTTTTCCGATTGACGGACATGTAGGCGTAAGTGCAATTACATACTCATCGTCTTTTTTCATTATTCTTAAAGGCCATATTTTACAGTCAAATGGCTTATCTTCGTATGACAACGTACATCCTTTGTCCGGGTCAAGGAAAAAGCATGGTGCTTCCTCATTTTCATCATCTGTATTATATGAGTCCTGAAGATGCATCCTTCCATATTTGCCATTGTCATCATTCATATCAAACTGATAACTGCCATGTCTTTCAAGTTTTTCAACTGTATTTTCCGGGAAAAGCGGTGTCTCCCACAGACTGCATCTTCTGAATGAACAGCAGAACTTACATTTTGCACATGTCGATTTTTCTAGAACTTTTGATAACATAATATTCTCCCTTCCGCTTGTGTACGGATTATCTTAACAATTTTACTCCGTTTAAAAGCTTTATTTTTCAACTGCACTGTATTTTTTCAGCATTATTTTAGGCCTGTAAGACAGCTTTGCCTTACGCAATCCCTCAATTCCTATATCTTCCTCCCTGTTAAGCCATGTCACGCCGTCAAGTTTTTCGGAAAAAAGCTTATTGATGGCTGCATATCCGCCATTTAATGCATACTCACCAACCGCTTTTTCAAAATGGACATCAACAGTATTTTCATTTATTTTTGACGCAATAGTCATGGCACAAGGGCTGTCATTAACATATATTATTCCGCCTATAAGCCCGAGTTCTTCAAAGTTTTCCAAAGCTTCCTTTATAGCCTTGTACTCAGCCAGCTGTGATGCATCCTCATCCTGCAGATGCTCGTAATACCACGCATCCGCAACTTTCTGTGCATCATAAATATTACATGCACCAATCTCATAGTATTTATAATCAGGATACGTCCTTACAAATTTTGAAAAATGGTTTTTCTTCTTATGGAATGCTTTTCCCGAAAGCGAAGCCAGTTCGCTTCTCAGATATATATAATCACTGTCCCCGGCATCACTGCTGTAGCAGAAACGTGCCGGCATGGCATTTTCAAGAACTTCTTTTTGTTCTTCTGTGACAAATGCAAACTGCAGGCGTTCACCACACTCTTTTGCATCCTTTTCTATCTCGGCAAGTGCCTTTGCGACATCACCTTTTCCAAGCGGAAATGTATAACCACATCTTGCACCTTTTCCAGAATACTTTCTTATTATAAAATCTTTATAACGGCTTATCTTTGTACTATATTTATTGCGAAGCAGATAGATATTGGCAAATGAAGCGTCACTTGCCATTGTGCCTGACACAGCAATACAGCTGTTTATCCAGTCTTCATCTTCCGCCTCCGGTATAGACCATTCAAGCATAAATAATCCTCATTTTCTTATTTTTTGTTCATCGCCTGTATTAATTAACGGCGATATTGTAACACACTGATGTTTCAAGTACAATGTATTACTATAATGAAATTTTTATAAAGTAATCTATTTTTAAGTTGACCGCAGTATCTATATCCTCTAAAATAATTTTAGTGTTTTTGCATATTGCATGGTAAAGAAATGGAGGATTTTAACAATATTATGAACAAAAAAAATATATCTTTTATTCTGGCAGGCTTTTTACTGCTGACTCTTCAATTCAACGTAAAAATCGGTTCTGTTTACATTGATATTTTTAACGACATACTTGCAGCTGTGCTTATTACAGCCGGTGCATTTCCATTGGGCGGCCGCAATGTCGTATTCAAAAAATTTCGTATCTTATCTGTTGTAAGCATCATTTTTATAATTCTGGGACAGGTAATTAATTTCCTTATGGTTATCACGGGAGGCGACAATGCTTTAAAGGTTGTATCCGGTGTCGCAACAATATTTAACATTTATCTGACATACTATTTTACTGAAGGACTTATCCTTGAAGCTAAATTTCAGGATAAATCAGCTCTCACACGTTCTCTCAGATTAGTATGGGCATTATATGGCATTCTTATTTTCGGTAATTTCATCGCACTTATGTCAGGAATCGCACTTGTATCTACACTTGTTCAGATTGTATGTGTAATATTTTCTATTTACTACTGTTCATCTGTTTTTACTTCATGCAGCCAGCTCTACATGGAAGGGCTTCCAACAAAACATATGGATACAGAAAAATAATCTAACTGAAAGGATTTTGATATGAAAAAATTAGAAATAATCATCCGCCCTGAAAGACTTGACGATTTAAAAGCTATTCTCAATGAATGTGATGCACATGGTCTTATGATTACCAATATCATGGGATATGGAATACAAAGAGGCCACAAACGTGAATATAATGGAATTGATTTTGGTGGCAATCTGCTTCCAAAAGTAAAAGTTGAGACTATTGTAAGTGACGAAATTTCCGAGGAAATCATTAATCTTGTAATTGATAAAATCAATACCGGCACATATGGCGACGGCAAAATTTTTATCTATGATGTAGCCGATGCCGTAAGAATAAGAACCGGCGAACGCGGAGTTGATGCACTTTAAAGTCTGACCTATCGTTCTATATGACAAAATCCAGGCAAAAACTATGAGAAACACGCTCTGCGAGTTTCTCAAGTTATCGCGGCAGTCGCCAAGGTCTCGTGCAAGCACGGACTTTGGCTCGTTACACGCGTAAATAAACCGGCATGATTAAGCCTGAAATAAGGTTTAATCATGCCGGTTTTTAATTTATGTAAAACAACTGACTGCCGGTATTTATTTTTCTTCATCACTTTCTGAACTCTCTGATGATTCCTGCTGATGTCCGTTTTCTATATCTTCAAGTGCCTGTTTTACTGCATTTTCCTCCTGGCTCTTCTTAACATAAATAAGAAAAATTCTTGACAGGACATAGCTGTCTATATAAAGAATCAGAGGTATTGTCACTATAAATGCCGTAAAGTAATTGATTGAAAATACTATAAGACCATATGTTATAAAAAGCATTATAAGTGTCTGTGGCAGATGATGCATACAGAGCAGAAGTGCATTTTTAAGTATTCCTATTACTGTATTTTCAAACTTTGAAAGCATTGGAAATGCATATAGTGCAACTGCTGATAAAACAAGAAGCAGTCCTATTGCCGCAAACATAAGAAGTCTTATCGGAACTCCGCCATCTGCTTTTGCCCACATATAGCATATTCTTATATCTGCTATAAGCAATGCTGCAACTACGCCAATTATCAATTCTATCAGAAATCCCTGTTTGAAATTCTGCTTAAACGACTTAATAAATCCTTTAAATACGTATCCTTCTTCATCTCTTACAAGTTTCATGCCAACATAAAACATTGCAGTAATCGAAGCCCCCATTGTTATAACCGGAATACTGAATACAAAGCCCAAAAAGCCAAGTATCAGAAAATCTCCCGCTTTAGTGAGTGCCTTAAAAAACTTTCCTTCTATACTAAACATATGTCTGTTTTCCTTTCAGTGTACTTAGTTGCTGTCAAAATAAGATTATACTGTAAAAACCATAAAAAGCAAAGAATTTTTAATTAAATAATCCCCTGTTTTTATTAAATATTTATAAAAGTATGTTTTTTCGTCTCTGATTATGTTAAACTCTGTATGTTTAACGACACACAAATCAAGGAGGTATTTATGGCTCAGAACAAAAAATCAAAGAAAAAAATGCCGAAAGAACAGCAGACATCTTTTAAGGAATTATCTTTTTCCGATAAAATCCGTTACATTTTCGGCTATTATAAATATTACATGCTTGCGGCTGTTATTATAATTGCCGCTGCCGGATATACCATCTACTCTTTTGTGCAGAATAATTATGATATAAAATGCAATATTGTAGTTGTTGACGGTAAGATTACAGGATATGATACATATTCTGACGATATAACAAAAAATTTCACCAGATATATTGGTCTTGACGGAAAAAAAGAACGTGTTGAACTCGACTGCCACTATTCTTTAACAATAAAGCCTCTCGACCAGGAAGCTAACATAAGCCAGAACAAAATTTATATTCTTGCATCTGTCGGCTCTATTGATGGTTACATGGCAAATCGTGACTATATCGATTATTTTTCAACTGATGCCGAGACATTTTTATATGATTTAACTGAAATTCTTACTGATGATGAGCTTGCAAAAATCGGTGAGAAAAACATCATTTACTATACAACAGCTGATAAAACCCGTATTCCTATCGCTGTTGACCTCACAAATACGAAGGTAAAGACTGATACCGACCTCACACTCAAATCACCTTGCTACGGAGTTGTTGTATCTGCCAAAAATCCTGAAAATGCTATTGCGTTTATCCGTTATGCTTTTGATTTATAATTTTTTGCAAATGCAATTTATCCAAATACAAATTTATATAAATCCGGGCCGCCGTCTGTCTGTGCATAAAGTTCAAAGCCAAGTTTTCGTGCCAGCTTTCGTGACGGCTCGTTTGTTTTGTCTATCACAGCAAACATTTCCTGTATCCCAAGCTCATCTGATGCATATTCAAGAATTGCCTGACACGCTTCATATGCATACCCTTTATGCTGCATATCTCTTCTTATCAGATAACCTATCTCGCAACATGTAACACCGTCTATTTCCCTGTTTTCAATGCCAGCTCTTCCTATAAGTTCTCCAGATTTTTTTTCAAATACAAGCCACAGACCATACTCGAAAAATCCATACATATTTTTTATGTAATTTTTTGTAAATTCAAGTTCTTTATCATAATCATAAAGCTGTTCAATGTACTGGCAGTCTTCAAGTGTGCTGTATACAGCATACAATTCCGGCAGATCTTTTGTCGTCATCTCCCTTATTAATAAATTTTTTGTCTCTGCTACAACAAATGGTTCACCTGTAAGGCGTGCATATACAAGCCTGTAATAAGAAATCCCCATATCAAGTGTTTGGCATACATAAGAATAACCCTCTCCCGGCTTTGTATTAAACCCTGCAGCCTTTACCTCACAGCTGTCTTTTCCACACGCCTCAGCCTGCATCTTAAATTCATTTTCAGGCACATCCGTAATAACAAGTGAATCTTCAAAATCAATTTCTTCAATATCATCAGGAATGAAAAGATTAACTTCTTTATCAAGATTTTGTTTAATTATATTAAGTTCGTCATTGCCAATTGTAATATATTTTATATATACATATATATTTCTTAACATTTTTAATTTTATAACCTTTCTTCACAAGTTTTCATGCCTTATTATTTATATATATCATAAATATAAAAGATTTGCTTGACCACTCACATAAATTTACTGTATAAATATATTTAAGAATTTTATTTTTTGAAAGGACATAATCATGGCAAATCAAAATCCAATAGTTACAATTACAATGGAAAATGGTGACGTTATGAAGGCTGAACTTTATCCTGAAATCGCACCTAATACAGTAAACAATTTTATAAGCCTTATCAACAAGGGATTTTATGACGGCGTAGTATTCCACCGTATCATTCCAGGTTTTATGATTCAGGGCGGTGACCCGGAAGGAACAGGAATGGGTGGTCCCGGATACAGCATCAAAGGTGAATTCTCACACAACGGATTCAAGAATGACCTTTTACACACTAAGGGTGTTCTTTCTATGGCACGTACAATGGTTCCTGACTCAGCAGGTTCACAGTTCTTTATCATGCATGCAAATGCACCTCATCTTGATGGTGATTATGCAGCATTCGGCAAACTCACAGAGGGCGAAGACGTTCTTGATAAAATCGCAACATGCGATACAGACTGGAATGACCGTCCATTACAGCCACAGGTTATGAAGACTGTAACTGTTGAAACTTTCGATGTTGATTACGATGAACCGGAAACTTTATAATACTGTATCATTCTTTTAATTCATTAAAAGGTCTGCTTCCACCTGTGCCTGCACAGATGGGAACAGACCTTTTTTCTTTATAATCACGATTTAAAAATGCCCGCCGGCACTTCCTGAGTTACCGCCGCCTCCGCCGGAGCTTCCTCCTGATGAATTATTTGTCTCTATAGTCCTTGTTGTCACTGTTGTATTAATAAATCTGTCTTCACGCCTGTATACATGAATGCCATTCTTTGCATATGTATTTCCGTCAACTGTCATCTTAGCCTTTGCATTAAACATCATTACAAGAACAACAACAATTGCTATTACTGCCGCAATGCCAAGCTTTATTGGCATATATAAGTAAAGCTTATATGTTTTGCTTGTTGAAAGCAGCTTCTGGGTAATATCTGTATATTTTACGCATGCCTTGTAATAATTTCCATCTGAAAGTGTCGATGTTGTCTTATCTATTATACTCTGAAGATCAGACTGTGAAATATCAGATTTTGCTTTTCCTGATGTTACAACTCTCACAGCTCTTGACTTCATATCTATCACATAGACGATGTAGTCAGCTTCTGATGATGAAGAATCATATGCATATCCTTTTTCTTTTGCAAAAGTTCTTACATAATTATCAAGGTCTGTATAATCAAGTCCTTTTGATATAGTAAGCACTGCAACATCTGTCTTACAGTTTTTTGACACTGATTTGCATTTTTTCTGAAGCTTTGACTCCTTTGTATCTGACAGTATTTCTGCTTCATCTGTAACATATATCTTTGATGAATCCGGATCTTTTGCATATAATACCTGTGGAAAACTTAAAAACAGCATAAGAACTGCCAGTGCTGCCAGAAAAATATTCTTAATTTTGTTAAACCTTACATTCATCATAATATAAACATACCTCCCAACATCATAACAGCAAGTGAAACAACGAATGTTCCTACTCCCCATGCAAATGCCTTACCTTTGCTTATCGGGCGGTCTGCAACTATTTTCCCTGTCTGTCCGTTTAACATGAACTGGAAGTCTTTTCCGTGATAACGGCAGTTAAGAACCCACACAGGCAGAAGGGCATATTCTGCATTATAATTATTTCTCCTTATATCATTATGTCTCACATTGACACTGCTATACCCGGCAATTGTATCTCTTGTAAGCTCTGTTATGTACTTATCAACTCTCCTATTAACGCGTTCTTCCATCTGCTGATGCATAAAATTATATCTTTCGGACAGATAACCGGAAAGATATGCCGGCTCAAAATCTTTTAACTCAGCATAATTATACGGCTCCATCTTATCCATTGCTCCATCTTCCATCTTTTCAGAAGCATCTGCCGGAATCTTTTTGAAATCAGCCTCAACATCCCTGTATACATAAAAATGGTCATGATATGTATACTCTGTATTTCCACGCCTTATTGTTCTTATTTTTTCGGCATCTGCAATCATTCTGTCTTCAGCCTTGTAATCATAAAGCCAAAATGGTACATACAGACCTGATATTTTTTCTATTGTTGACTGGCTCTTTAATGCTGCCGGTGTAAGCGGTCCTTTGTGCACCCATTTTTTATACGCATCAACAGCAGCATCACGGTTAATTTTAAAAGGAATAATTCTCTTTGGTTTATATGCTCCTGTAAGTCTGTCCTCCACAAGTGATGGATTACCGCAGAATGAACATATCACTGCCGATGTGTATTCATCAGCAAGGAGTTCAGCTCCACAGCTTGTGCAATGATATGTTTTCATATTCATTGTTCCACCCGTAGCTTCCCCATCATATGATTCCTTTTCATATCCTTCTCCGGCAAATCCAGTATTTTCATCATAATTGCCGTCAGCTGCATCCATGTCAAATTCACTGACATCCATAATCCTCTGACACTGCGGACACTTCATCTTTTGTGTATCGCTGTCAAATTCCATTGCCGCCCCACAGGATGGGCATTTGTAAGTTGTAGGCATTATAATTCCTCCCCATAATTAATATTTGTGTTCATAATTTATTCATATATCATTCAATTTAAATTTACATTATGAACATTTTTTCTTCACTTTTCCAACATATACTAAAAGAGAATTAAAAATGAGTTGAACAGATAACTCAACATTAAAATGTTTACAAGAATTTTTTCATAAATCGAGTTGTTAATTTATAGAGAACAGCTCTCCTCCCTCTTTTCACTGCCCGACAAAAACGGGCAGTGTTTTTTTACCTGAAAATTCACTTGCATTACATGAAACATTAACGGCTTATGCCTGATTTCCACATTTCAGCTCTTAACGCATAATAATAAATGAAGCTATCATACATACAACTCCAATAACAACAAATATAATGCCTGTTTTTTTCTCTTTTGCATACTTAGGCTGTTTTCTGTCATCTTTATCACGGTTATCGTAGAAAAGATACCACTGCTTTTTTGCATCATTAATCTTAACTATTCCGATAAAACAGAATACCAGACCTATAAGAAATACCATAAATCCCAAAAATGGTACAAACGATGTTCCTGCATGTGCTTCAGCATCATTAAAGTTAATCTCACATGCAAACATTGCAGCATTTGCTGCGAGCGTAGATAATATTGTCATATAAATTGCCTCCTTTTTTGATTTTTCTGCCACCTCTATATATATCATACGAAATCTGTAATATAACCGCTACAAATTCTGTTCACATTATACAATATATGAATGTTTCTAACAACAAAATTTAGCTTTTAATTTGTCTGAATATAATGTATAATATTTCTATGTTGATAGTTAAAATATTTTATTCGGGAGGTATATCTTATGTTAGTTAATGCTACAGATATGTTGAACAAGGCCCGTGAGGGCAAATATGCAGTAGGTCACTTCAACATTAACAATCTTGAGTGGGCTAAGTCTATTCTTCTTACTGCACAGGAGATGAATGCACCTGTTATCCTCGGCGTTTCTGAAGGTGCCGGAAAGTATATGGGCGGCTTCAAAGTCGTTGCCGATATGGTTAAAGCTCTTACAGATTCTATGGAGATAACGGTTCCTGTTGCTCTTCACCTTGACCACGGAACATACGAAGGATGCTACAAGTGTATCAAAGCCGGATTTTCTTCTATAATGTTTGACGGCTCACATTATCCAATTGCAGAAAATGTTGAAAAGACAAAAGAACTCGTTGCCATTACTAAGGCTCTTGGCATGTCACTTGAAGCCGAAGTTGGTGCTATCGGCGGCGAAGAAGACGGTGTTATCGGTGCCGGAGAGTGTGCAGATCCTGATGAGTGCAAAGCAATTGCTGACCTCGGTGTCAATATGCTTGCAGCCGGAATTGGCAATATCCACGGCAAATATCCAGCTAACTGGAAAGGTTTAAGCTTTGAAACTCTTGAAGCTGTCAAAGCAAAAGTCGGCAATATGCCATTAGTTCTTCACGGTGGTACAGGTATCCCTGAGGATATGATTAAAAAAGCAATTTCTCTCGGTGTTGCCAAGATTAATGTTAATACAGAATGTCAGCTTGCATTTGCTGCTGCTACAAGAAAGTACATTGAAGAAGGAAAAGACCTTGAAGGCAAGGGATTTGACCCTAGAAAACTTTTAGCTCCTGGTACTGAAGCAATAAAACAGACTGTACGTGAAAAGATTACTCTTTTCGGTTCAGCCGGAAAGGCCTGATTATAATGGATTCAAAGCACTCTGATGATGACTACATCATTAATGATACAGAATACGAAGAAGATGAAGCTGACATTGCATTTGACAAGCAGGAAAAATCAAAAAAGAAAGGATCTGTAATACGACGTATAATTCTCATTATATGTATAATTGTCTTTTGTGTATCAGCTGGTATGCTCATAAAGATACTGCTCGAGTATAAGAAAGGTTCTGATATTTATAAAGATGTCCAGTCAGAGGTTCTTGACGATAAAACTCCGGTAACCGTTGAGATGCCTGAGGGCGAAGTTGAGATTCCTTTCAAATATAATCATGAAGCTCTCCTTGCAATCAATCCTGACGCCCAGGGGTATATTTATGTACCATCTGTGAATTTACGTCTGCCGATTGTCCAGGGAACAGATAATGAAAAGTATCTTGAAACCACAATTGACGGTTCCATTAATAAAAACGGCTGTCCTTTCATCGACTATCGTATAAAAGGCGGCATTACAGCAAGTCATGTAATAATATATGGTCACACATTATACAGCGGAACTATGTTCTCTTCTCTGCATAAATACCGCAATTCCGGTTTTTATTCTACAGAAGGTAATGACAAGTTCTACATTTATACACAGGATAAGATTAAAGAGTATCAGATTTTCAGTGTGTATCTTACTGACCCGGTCAGCGACACATTTACATTTAATTTCCCTGATATTGCATCCATGAGACAATATGCAATGCAACGTAAGGAACTGACCATGTATGAAACAACGGGTGATGTGAGTGAAGCAACTCAGATTATCACACTTTCAACATGTGCAGATAATCTTACTAAACGTCTCATAATACATGGCAGTTATATCGGTGAATCTGTTATACCGTAGAACAGCATATTTCTGACACGGTTCATTCCGTACCAGCTTGCTATTTGGCGGTTTTGTACTCTATAAAATTAAATTTTTAAATAATTTTCAAAAAAACACTTGCATAATAAATGTTTTTGAGTTATTTTATTTAAAGACAGATAATTGTCGTAATTTAATAGCAGAACAAAGGCGTTCCAATTTATATACTTCTTGATATAAATGGGAATGCCTTTTTTAGTTCTACTATCTAAATAATAAATACATATAAAGGAAGGAAGACAAAGACATGAGTGAAAAGATTAATGTTGCTGAGATTTTCGGCGAAAACGTGTTTAACGACACAGTTATGAAAGAACGTCTGCCAAAAAACGTTTACAAGAATCTTAAACTTGCAATGAAAGGTGAGAAGGAATTACAGCTCGCAGATGCAGATGTTATTGCTAATGAAATGAAAGATTGGGCTATTGAGAAAGGTGCCACACATTATACACATTGGTTCCAGCCTCTCACAGGCTCTACTGCTGAAAAACATGATTCTTTCATCTCTGCACCTAACGAAAACGGTAAAGTTCTTATGGAGTTCTCCGGTAAGGAACTTATTAAAGGTGAGCCAGATGCTTCTTCATTCCCTTCAGGCGGATTAAGAGCAACATTTGAAGCAAGAGGTTATACAGCATGGGACTGCACTTCACCTGCATTTGTACGTGAAGATGCAACAGGTGCTACTCTTTGCATCCCTACAGCTTTCTGTTCTTATACAGGTGAAGCTCTTGACCAGAAGACACCTCTTCTTCGTTCAATGGATGCAATCAACGAACAGTCTCTCCGTATTTTAAAATTATTCGGCAATACAACTTCAAAGAAAGTAACTCCTTCTGTTGGTGCTGAACAGGAATATTTCATTGTAGACAGAGATAAATACTTACAGAGAAAAGACTTAATCTTCTCAGGACGTACACTTTTCGGTGCTATGCCTCCTAAGGGTCAGGAACTTGATGACCATTACTTCGGTGCTATCCGTGAAAGAATCGGTGCATTCATGAAGGATGTCAACAAGGAACTCTGGAAAATGGGTGTTTCAGCAAAGACACAGCATAACGAAGTTGCTCCTGCACAGCATGAGCTTGCTCCAATCTATGCACAGTGCAATACAGCTACAGATAACAACCAGCTTACAATGGAAGTATTAAAGAAAGTTGCTTATCGCCACAATCTTGTATGTCTTCTCCATGAGAAGCCATTCGCAGGTGTTAACGGTTCAGGTAAGCACAACAACTGGTCAATCACAACAGATGATGGCATTAATCTCTTAGACCCGGGTAAAACTCCTCACGAAAACATCCAGTTCCTTCTTGTACTTGGTGCCGTAATGAAGGCAGTTGACACTCACGCAGACCTTCTTCGTGAATCCGCTTCTGACGTTGGTAACGATCACAGACTTGGTGCTAACGAAGCTCCTCCAGCAATCATTTCTATGTTCCTTGGCGAGCAGTTAGAGGACGTAGTTATGCAGCTTATCGACAAAGGTGATGCTACTAACTCAATACAGAAGGGCAAATTAAAGACTGGTGCTTCTACACTTCCTGATTTAAATAAAGATGCTACAGACAGAAACAGAACATCACCATTCGCTTTCACAGGTAACAAGTTTGAATTCCGTATGGTTGGTTCTTCTGATTCAATCGCTCCTGCAAATGTTGTATTAAATACAATCGTTGCAGAAAGCTTCAGGGAAATTGCTGATGAACTTGAAAAGGCTGACAACTTTGACATGGCTTGCCATGATATGATTAAGAAACTCTTCACAGAACATCACAGAATTGTATTTAACGGAAATGGTTATTCTGATGAATGGGTTGAAGAAGCCGAAAGAAGAGGTCTTCCAAATATCAAATCCATGGTTGATGCTGTTCCAGCTCTTACAGCACCTAAGGCTATTAAGCTCTTTGAATCATTTGGTGTATTTACAGAGTCAGAATTAAGATCAAGAGCCGAAATCAAGTACGAAGCTTACGCTAAGGCTATCAATATTGAAGCTAAATCTATGATTGATATTGCAAGCAAGCACATCATCCCAGCTGTTGTTTCATATACAACAGAGCTCGCTAATTCAGTTATCGCAGTAAGCGAAGCTGGGGTTGACAGTTCTACACAGAAAGAACTTCTCGATGAAGTTACTAAATACTTAAAAGAAATGAAGGCTGCTTTGAAAAAGCTTACAGAAGTTACTGAAAAAGCTTCTGATATTACTGAAGGTAAAGAGCAGGCAACATATTTCAGAGATGTTGTTAAGGTTGCAATGGATGAATTGAGAGCTCCTGCTGACGAGCTTGAAATGATTGTTGACAAGGAATTCTGGCCATTCCCTTCATATGGCGATTTATTATTCGAGGTTTAATTCTCATCAGAGTTAAATAAATTTTTGTCTTCCAAAAAGGACTTCGCAGGTTAATCCGCGAAGTCCTTTTGTATTGTTTATAATTAATTATTTTTTCTGACTGATTATTCCGGATAAGTAAGTCTGTCAGGTGTCGGATTATCAAGAACTTCTCTCTTGAACTTGTCCATGTAAATCTGTGCAAGTTTGAGGTTATTATCAAGATAATTACCACAATCCCTCGGAGAATATCCTGGAATCTCACCCTTATAAGAAAGCACGAAATCAGCGGCTTCTCTCAATACATCAAGAATATCTTCAGAGTTAAGCTCCCCTGCAAATATTACATAAAATCCTGTACGGCAGCCCATAGGTCCAAAATATATTGTCTTTTCACTCCATACAGGGTGGTTTCTTAAAAATGTAGCAACAAGATGTTCTATTGAATGAATTCCCGGATTATCCATAGGTGGCTCAAGATTTGGTCTTGTAAAACGTAAATCAAATGTTGTCACAACTTCACTTCCGATGTAATCACGTCTTGAAACGTATACACCCGGAAGCAGATTCAGATGATTAACTGTAAAACTTGCTATTTTGTTCATAATATTTAACCTCTTTCCTTTAATGTTTTATTTATTACTTTTCCTTTAGAAATATTACTTTTCTGTTATCTTCATCGGACTCTATCCTGAATATGTTTATTCCCGAAATGAACTTCTGAAGTGTAGAATAACCGTATTCTTTAACCTTAAAGTTAGGATATTTTCCATGTATTTTCTGTCCGAGAGCACCTAAATCTATGCCGTTTTTTCCGGCTTTTTTTACATACTCTTTTGCAAACTGAACTACTTTTTCTTTGACATCATTGTCTTCTTTTAATGCCACATGGACAGTATTGTTTTCTTTTATCAACACAAAGCTGTCAATTTCGTCTATAAATGTAGAAAGTGAACTGTAACCATACTGTCTGACATCAAAGTCATTATATTTTTTCTGTATGCGGCTTCCAATTTCTCCAAGCCCTGTTCTCCTGCCTTTGTTGTTATTTTCGTTAATTATCTCAATAATTACATTTTCAATCTCCGAAACCTTTACAACATTATGCTTAACTGCAGGCTTCTTGCCTTTTGTACTGATTTCATCATCTTCCGACTCTGCCTCATAAAGTATTTCCAAATCTGTAAATACCGTACAAGCCGCACGGAATGATCTCGGAGTTTTACTCTCTCCCATTCCGATTACATCCATTCCCGACTCTTTCAGTCTTATTGCAAGTCTTGTAAAATCCCCATCACTTGACACAATACAGAATCCATCTACATTTCCTGTATACAGAATATCCATGGCATCAATTATCAGCGTCGAATCAGTAGCATTCTTGCCGACAGTATTAGCAAACTGCTGCATTGCCTGAATTCCGCTATCCCTTACAAGTCTCCGCCATTTTGATGACTGCTGGCTTGTAAAATCACAATATATTCTTTTATATGTTGCAATACCGTATTTTGTCATTTCATTCAAAATACTGTCCAGATATTTCGACGAAATGTTATCCCCGTCAATTAGCACTGCATATTTTTTCTCTTCCATAATAATTCTCCGTTTCGTGTCTGCGTTTACATCTGATGACGAACAATCTTGTACTCGTCATTGCTCTGATAATACGGACAATATGTTCTGCTTGAACTTAAAAATCTTGCATAATCGTCCTCGTCCATGTTTACGTCACACACATATGATTCAATTTCATCATCATAAACAAGATTATTACAAAAATCACAGCTTGTCTCAGTCTTTTTCTTTTTTACCACATTGTCCTCCTGAATTAATTTCTCTCTTTATAATATCATATACTTCTTTAAGCGGCACATTATTTTTTTTGGCAATAGCTGCCGCACTTTCGTATTCCGGATAAAATACTTTTGAATCACCGGAATCACATACCTTGACAACCGCATTTCCAAGCGGTGTGACAATCTCGGAAATTTCTCTTTTTAAAATTGTCCTCTCCATTTTCTGCCTGCGGATTCCTATAGTTGTTGTCTCTGCAAATATTATATTTTCTAGAGTTTTAATATTTTCCTCTTTGCAGATAACCGTAATAAGCCATCCTGGTCTGTTCTTCTTCATAAAAACAGGCATGTAATTAACTTCCCTCGCACCGGCATTATAAAGACGGTCCATGACATAGCCCAATATTTCACCTGTGCAGTCGTCTATATTGCTCTCAAGTTTATATATATAATCTGCCTCTTCACAGCCGTTATTGGCTTTGCCACGCTCTGATTCTGCGTCGGTCTCTATAATCATCGCTCTCAAAATGCTTGGTCTTTCGTATGTACGTTTCCCCGCACCGATACCGATTTTTTTGATTATATATTTATCCGGAAGCCTGTCTGTAGTTCTTACCGCAGCCGCAACCGCCGCACCTGTCGGTGTTATAAATTCACCTTTTATATCCATCTGATTAACTGCAATTCCGTACTCTGCAATTATATTGGCAACAGCCGGCACCGGTACCGGAAGTATTCCGTGCTGGCAGCGTACAGTTCCACAGCCCTCATTCATCGATGGTATGCACACCTCGTCAACTGCCAGATTATCAAGGCATACTGACACCGCAATTATATCAGCAATCGAGTCTATTGCCCCGACCTCATGAAAATGGACATGATTTATGTCTGTTCCATGTGCTTTTGCTTCAGCCTGTGCCAGAATTGTAAATATCTTTACAGCCAGTGCTCTTGCATTTTCTGTCATATGAGTTTTATCTATTATAGCAATAACATCAGATAAATTTCTATGCTCATGATGATGTTCATTATGATGTTCATGCGTATGCCCATCCTCGTGAACATGTTCATGGGCATGATGATGTGTATCTTCTTGTAAATGTGTATGGTCATGTCCAAAAAGATACTCCATATCGTGGTCATGATTTTCATGATCTTTATCAAGCACAACATTAAAATCACAGCAGTCAAGACCTGACTTGCTTACTCTGCCTATTTTTATATCAAACCCATGTGCAGGAATTGTTTTTAATACTTCAAGCAGCACTTTTTCGTCTGCACCGGCATCGAGAAGCGATGCAACTGCCATATCCCCGCTGATTCCTGAACTACATTCCCAATATAATATTTTCTTTTTTGCCAAATTATTTTCCTCCCGCAAGTCTGTTAATCTGTGTTGCAACATATCCGGCACCAAATCCATTATCAATGTTTACAACTGTAACACCGTTGGCACACGAATTAATCATTGTAAGAAGTGCCGAAAGACCACCCATGCTTGCACCGTAACCGACCGACGTAGGCACAGCAATAACCGGATTTTTTACAAGACCACCAAGAACGCTTGCCAAAGCTCCTTCCATTCCGGCAACGGCAACAACACAATTTGCTTTCTGTATAACTTCCATCTTTGACAACAGTCTGTGAAGACCGCTTACTCCTACATCATAGATTCTGTCAACGTATGTTCCAAAAAATTCTGCTGTCTGTGCTGCTTCTTCTGCAACCGGAATATCAGCTGTTCCAGCACTGCACACAGCAATTCTTCCAGTCAGCTTTTTGTCGGTTTTTTCTATCTTTAATATTTTGGAAACCTCATCATACTGAACCTGTGAAAGTTTCTTCTTTACTATTTCATACTGATGTATTGAAGCTCTTGTGCCAAATACTTCGCCATTTTCTTCAAACATTTTACAATAAATAGATACAAGATAATCATCAGGTTTGTTACTGCAATATATAACCTCTGGAAATCCCTGGCGTACTTTCCTGTTTTCATCAAGTTTGGCGTATCCTAACTCTTCATATGGCTGTCTTCCAAACGCAAGTTCCGCCTCCTCTATAGAAAGACTTCCATCTTTTACTTTTCGCAAAATTGTTCTTGTATCCATATTTTCACTCTCCGTGATTATAATTATATTTGTATCATCCAAGTATTTTATCGACAAGTTCCTGTGATGTATCTACTATACATTCCGCTCCGTTCTGAATCAGAATTTCCTTTTCACGGAATCCCCACGAAACTATTATTCCGTCAACTCCTGCATTTTTTGCTGTTGCAATATCAACTTCGGAATCACCGATATAAACCGCATCTTTTCTGTCTGTTTTAAATTCGTCAAGAACAGCAAGAACCGCCTGCGGGTCAGGCTTTTTTTTGATTCCCATGCTTTCACGCTCACCATATACAGCATCAAATTTACCCGGGAAAAAATCATCACACAATATTTTTACTGCATAATCAGCCTTGTTTGATATAACTGCTGTCCTGCATCTTTCTTTGTGAAGCGAATCCAGTACATAATCAATTCCCGGATATTTTTCTGTCTTATCAGCACAATGTTTTCCATAATATTCCTTGAAATCTTCAAACACAACATCTGTCATGTGCTCATCTGTTCCTTTTGGAACAGCACGCACAACCAGTTTCCGTATTCCGTTACCTACGAATTTTGTTACTTCTTCAAGCGTTCTTTTGGGAAAACCATTTTTTTCAAGTGCATAATTCACACTATCTGCAAGATCTCTTATTGTATTGAGTAGCGTTCCGTCCAAATCAAATATCGCAAGTTTATAGCTCATGCTAATCTTTCTCCATTCCGGTCTTTTTAATATATTGTAACACTATATCTATAACTCCGTCTACTCCAAGTCTGCATGCATCAAGACACAAATCATAATTGCCCGCATATCCCCATGTCTCATCTGTATAATACTTATGATATGCTGCTCTTCTCTCATCTGTCGAATCAACCGTTTTTTCTGCTTCACGCACATTCACATTGTGTTTTTTCATAATATTTCCAACGCGTATCTGTCTGTTTCCACTTAAAAATATTCTTAAAACATTATGGTCTGTGCCATATGCAAAATTACCACATCTGCCTATTAAAAGAAATGATTCACCTTTTATTACAGCACTGAGTGCTTTCCTGGGAGTATCTTTCACTGTCTCACACTCATCCGATATAATTGCAGCAAGAAACTCATTTGCCTGTTTCTCCGAAAAGAAATTTGGATATTTGCTATAAATTCCGGCCTATTTTGCCATCTGTGTTACGGACTTTTTATCGTATACAGGAATTCCAAGTTTTTCTCCCAGCTTTTCTCCAATCAAATCACCATAGCATCCACATTCTCTTGCGATTGTAATAATCATAGCCAAAAACCTCCAATTACATAAAATTACTGAAAAGTGTTGCCCCAAATACTGTAAGAATTCCCGCAACCGCTATTGAAAGACTGCTCATTGCACCCTCAATTTCACCCATTTCCATAGCTTTTGCTGTTCCTATTGCATGTGAAGCTGAACCAATTGCAATTCCCTTAGCTATTGGTTCATTTATTCTGAATATTTTACAGATAAGTTCTGCAAATATATTTCCAAGTACACCAGTGATAACTATTACTGCAACTGTAATTGTAACGTAACCACCAAGTTCTTCAGAGACACCCATACCGATTGCTGTTGTTATTGACTTTGGAAGAAGTGTCACATACTCGGTATGTCCAAGTCCAAAAAGCTTTGCCATAATAAATATTGTTAAAAGGCTGGCAAGCACTCCGGCGACAATTCCTGCCGCAACTGCCGCAAAATTCTTTTTAAGAAGTGATATCTGCTCATAAAGCGGTATTGCAAGGCACACTGTTGATGGTGTCAGAAGCCAGCTAAGATATTTTGCTCCCGTATTATATGTATCATAATCAACGTTAAGTGCAAATAATATTACCATTGTAACTGCAATTGCTATAAGAAGCGGATTAAATATTCCAAGTTTAAACCTTTTCTTAAGATACATGCCAAGCATGTATGAAACAAGGCTTATTGTAACCCCTGCGAATGCTGAGTTAATAAAAAATTCATTCATCATAATTATCTCCATTTTTCTTTCTTGTAATTCTGATAACTGCCTGTGACACAAGACCGCCTGCTGCCATAACTACAACAAGTGAAACAACTGTTATAACACTGACCGGTACAAGAAGAGGCTTTAACACGCCCCATGATGACATAAGTCCTACACCGGCAGGAATGAACATAAGAGGCATAATTTCAATAAGAAACTTTCCTGTCTCACGTACATCTTTCAACTTAATTATACCTGTTAAAAGTGCAATGAAAAGAATTGCCATTCCATAAATGCTTGCAGGAATCGGAAGCGGCAGAATATATTTTAATATTTCGCCGGCAAGCGATATTCCTATAATGATAAGAAACTGCTTTACGTACTTCATATATTTTTCCTCATTTCATCTTTTCTCAACAAATGTGTACTCCCTTTTTGGGGCTATGTCAATAGACTTTTCGGCATAAACATAAAAAAAACAGGCGATTGCCGTTACAGCCCTCGCCCATTCTATACTTTTCTAATTCTTGATATATTAAATAGTACCTGTTACCACCAAAGTGCTTATTCCCGGACTTATATTCCACACGCCCGTTACTTCGTCCCGTGTAAATGTCGCCGCAGGAACCGTTATCTGACCCGAATTGGTTGCAAACGCTCCCGTGGTTTCATTATAAGAATAATTGGCAGGTGAACTCCATGCTGTCTGATTAAACGTAACGGAAATATTTGACAGCACAGGGTCAAACACGTCTGTAACCACAACTCCCGTAGAAGCATCTGCTGCCACGTTACCGGAATTTTGTATTAAAAATGTATATGTCAGTGTGCCGTTTTCCGTAACAGGAACAGGACTTACAGATTTAGTAATTGTAAGAACCGGCGTACTTTCTACAGTTATTTCTTCTTCAGCTGTAATAGGTGTTATGCCTGTTCCGGCAACAATTGCTGTATTATTTATAACTGAGGTTGTATCAAGTGGTGCAAATTCATTAACTGCTGCCTCATATACAACTGTAACACTGCCTCCTGCCGGAACCGTTATTCCTGACACTACAAGTGGCGGTCCGGCTGTAACAACAGCTGATGGCTGTAATACACCATTTACATAATATTTTACAGTTCCGTCAATATACGTAAGTGGAACAAGTGTTGTTGTTCCAAATGTATATTCTCCAAGATTATCAGTTACTGAAATACCTGTAATCGGAGTTGTTCCCGAATTAACAATACTGACAATATACGTAACTGTATCACTCTGTCCGTAGGTATTTCTCACTGCCGTTTTTGTAGCCGAGAGCACCTCCAGAATTTCTCATACCGCTATATTGGAATTTGTAACGGCATTGCCGTAACGAAGTTGTGCCTGATTTGTAAATCTTGCCATATTCAATAGTTTCCTTTCATATATTCGGTTATACTATAATATATGACAAAAAGATTTTTAGTTTACACTTCATAAATAATTACAATATTTAAAATATTGCAAGTCCGTTAAAAATAAATACTGTAATCAATACAACTACAGCCATTACAATAGGAACCACTGCTGCATTTTTCTTTCTGGCGGCAAAAGTTCCCGACAATAAAGCCGCTGCCGTAACAACAAATCCTGTTATTATTCTCAATACAATTCTTATAATAAGAAATCCTGCTATACTTGATGACAATATAATTTTTTGTATGACAGCATTTCTGCCGATTCCTTTTCCAAGATAATCCCCGATAAATGAAAGACTCACAAGCGGAGCATTTTTATACGTCAGATTATACATTCGGCTTAAAAATCCCAAATCAACTATACTTAATATAAGTACAACCGCCGCAGAAAAAATAATAGCTGCAAAATCCCGCTTTAAAGCAAGTTTTTTTCTTCCCTCTGCCGATGTATTCTCAATAATATTCATACCCGTCGAATATCGTATTTCTGCCCCTCTTGAAACCACAATAAATATTATTGCAGCCATAAGTCCGACAAGTACACATTCCCTAAGTCTGCCATACTTTCCAAAAAACTGCTCATATCCCCTGTCAGAGATAAGCCATCCTTTTTTATTATATTGATTTTCTATATTTGCAAGATAATCTATTTTATTTATTAATTCTTCTTTATTCTGAATTGCATATTTTAACGTCTGTGCCGCATTTACAGCATAAAGAAATTCGTCATCCGAAACTTCCCGGTTTTTATATGCCTCCTGCATATCTTTAAGCTGTATCTGAATACTGTCATACCTGCTGTTAAGTTCGTCAATCTCACTCTTTAGCTGTGAATAATCTTCTCCGCCTTTTTGAATATATATATTATCATATTCCTTTTGTGACTCGGAAAATACCATTTTCCCTGAACCGCATATATATAATGTAAGAACAAGTCCTATTGCAATTACAAAAAATCCTTTTCCCGTAAATATCAGTTTATGCATTTCTTTAATCACAGGCGGATATAACGCAAATATTCTCTGATATAACTCTCCCGCTTTATTAAACAATTTTTTTAGCACATTTTGTGCTCCGAATGGTCTCAATGTAACACTCTTTATAAGTGCCGCCACAGACATTATTATTGTTACAACTGCCATTCCGGTTATAATTAAAACTTTTGATGAGACAACAAATGTTTTAAATCCCCAATTTGCATATTTCGCCAAAAGAGTATTAATATCAAAAAAATTAATAATATTAACCACTCTCAGAAAACTTATACGGCTCTGCAAACTTATATTTTTATAAAGCAGATACTCGGCTCCCGCAAATATTACACTGCCTATAAGTACAACATTTCTGTTTCTTATAACAGTAAATAACGCCAAAATTATACTTCCGAACATTGCAAGTACAAACGATGCAATTAAACAGAGCAGACACATATATGCCGCCATATTGCATTTTATTGTAAATCCGCTCATCGTCTCTATCGACTGAACAGGTGCTTTCCATATTCCAGATACTCTGTATAACAAAACAGATACAATAACTGTTGATACAAAATATATGAATGTAAGCACAAACGCATATATCCACACAAATATAAATCTTTTCAACGCAAGTATCATACGTCCGCTTTTTGAACTGTGAACTATCTGCCACATACCATTATCACGCTCTTTAAAGCACTCATATATCATCACAATCATACATACAGCCAGCAAATAATATGTATATTTATATTCTATTGTCTTTTCAATGCACGTATCATTCACAAGCACAACCTTAACATCAGCTATCCTGCTATAATCCTCAGCCGTCTTTAAGATATTGTTATATGAATAACTTTTTTTATTTGAAAACAGCTTCTTTCCACGCATCTGTTCTGCCTGTTGAAGACATTCGTTTACCTGACTTGTAAAACCCGATAAATATTTAAGTTTCTTTCTCAGTCTTACAAGTGATGCCGATGATTCTTTACCATCTTCTTTATCCTGTTTTATAATCTGTGTAACATCTTCAAACATTCCCTCAAAATCCGATTCTTCTCTCTGCGTTTTCAAACGGCTGATTAAATCGGAATACTGCCTGCTGTCGGATATTACATCATTAATATTTCGTCCTTCAAGCTGGCCGTACAAAAAAAGTGCTATATTAAGAAGCATACACAATATAACTGTTATAATTAATTTTTTAGTTAATATCCTTTTATATTCCTGCATACTTCACCCCCATAACACGACATTTTTATTATTTAAGTTCTGTCCACTTACATTCTTTACCCATATCGTCTTTTTTAATATAAGCAAGTCCGCTCTTTGAACCGCTTGAGCTTTTTTCCTCAAATTCAACCTCCGCAAACATATAATCCTCATCTCCAAAAAATGCAAATGTTTCACCTTTGCAGCTAATTGTATTTATAAGCTTGCCATCTGTTGAATATACGACACATTTTCTGTCATATGTCTGGTAACTTCTTGCGGCTTCAATCGACCAGAAACGATTATCTGCATATACATATTTTCCATCAAAAGAGAGTTCCATTTTTCTGGTTTCTTCGCTTCCATCAAAAATTTTATTTTTTTCTTTTGATTTTACGTTATAGCAATACATGCCGTCATTATATTCATAATAATAAATATTCCCTGAAACTTCATCTATACAATAATCTGTTATACTGCCTTCTAATACTTTGCCTGCTGTTCCGGTCTTATAATCATACGCATAAAGACTGTTGTATCTGCTGTTCATAATTACCGTATTTGCTTGTTCATCTTTACTCATTGTCGCTGTTTCTATAAGAAAGTAAAGTCTTTCCCCATAGCTTTTTGCCCTTGTTATTGCGGCACCTGTACCTGTATATTCCAGAACTGTCTCTTCTTTTTTACCATCAAGCGAATAACGCTTTATTGTCTCTACAGCCTCTTCTTCATTTCCCAAATGTCCAAGCAGATTGTATACATACACATAATCATCATGGAACACGAGATTTGTTCCGCTCTCACCACCATACGCATATACAACGGCTATTTTTTCCCTTGTACTTCCGTCAGTTGAAAATCTTACAAGATACCCATTCGTATCAAGAAGATATACATTATCTTTGTAATAATAAACCGCACTGTCCAAATAATATGTTGTTGTCTGTCTGTTCTTTGAATACTGGTACCCAACATAGGCATTACATTCCATATTATCATGTGTGCAATCCGCTTTCCCGCACACAGGATAACATTCCTTGGTATCTTTATCAAAAAACAACAGGAAAAAAGCGTTATTCCATTTACCTATATAATAATATCCGCCATCAGCCGCCGCAAATGTGTGCACATATGTACCCCAATACGGCTGCGAATCATCTTTTGACACGCCTATATCATTAATCTCTGTTTTTTCCATATCATTTTTTAAAACAGCTTTAGATACTTTTTTTTTACCGCACCCCGTCAAAGCCGTTATTCCAATACAAATAATCATTACAACAGCTATTAATTTTTTTGTCATACGCATCCCTCCGTTTACTGTTTTTATTCTTCTAATGTAAGGCGGTATAATATAAACATTTTGTCCGACTCTTTTGGTGGCATATTTTCGTTAAATTCCAAAATATAATATGCTTCTTTTACACTTTCATCATTATACTTTACCTTAACCCCTATTATTGTATCGTTAAATGAATTCTGATATAATATAGATGAATTCTCATGGTCATCTGCCCTACCATAATACTCTGCAATCACGGCAAGATATACTATATCGTTACAGTCTCCGCTAATTGTAATGTATGGTGACGGGTTATATCCTCCGTTTGACTGAGCTTGTCTTACAATTTTTGCCTGCTGATATTCATTTACAAATGTTCCCGGTTTGTTATACACTGTATATGTTATTTCACTGATATTTTGCTTTTCTATATCTGCCGGAAGTTCCCACTCTTTATGATATATTTGCAAATCGTATGGTTCACCTTTATAAGAATCGCTCGGGTCACTTGTCGGTCTGTTATATCCACACCAATAACACTAATAATCAATATATTGCACAAATGACTTATCTTTTATATTTTTATTTAAAACAGGATATGTTATCTCATAACTCAAATATTTTTCTTTCTTATATGATATTCCATTCTCTTCATATGTTTCTGATTTCTGAGGTTCTGCTATAATCCCCGATTCATGTGTTGCCTTTTTTTCTTTGCAGCCCGCAAAAATAATTGCTATAATACCTAATAAAATTATTAACGTATTTTTGAACTTCATCATAACAACCTCCCAAACTGCCAACGTATATCTTCTGTTTGTACTCATTTTATTCTTCTAATGTAAGGCGGTATATATAGTAGATTTTATATGGTTCTTTTTTATTTCCTTCAGGATAATATTCAATGCTGTAATAAGCATTTTCTGTACTTCCATCTGCATACCTTGCGTTTACGCCTATTATTGTTTGGTCAAATGACAACTCCATTGTTTCGCTTGTCATCTTTTCAACAAAGCCATAATATTCCGACACAATACACAAATATAAATCTCCCGTATAATCTGATGTAACTGTACAACTTGAGTCTAATTTATACCCTCCCGATAACTGTGCATTTTTGATAACTTTACTTGTCTGCAATTCTTTTACAAATGTTCCGGTTCTGTTATACACAGTATATGTAACATCAGATAAATTTTCCCTGCTTATGTCATCAGGTAATGTCCATAATTTATGATATGTCCATAAATGATACGGCTCTCCTTTATAAGTTTCATTAACACTGTGTGCAGGCTTTTCGTACCCATAACATGTATATTGATTGTCGCCGTATTGAATAAAAGTTTTATCAACTATTTTTTTATCTAAACTGGGATATGTTATCTCATATCCTATATAACTTTCTCTTGTAAAATTAACCCCATTTTCTTCGTATGTTTCTACTTTAGGTTCCTCAAGAGCACCCGATTCATGTGTTGCCTTTTTTTCTTTGCAGCCTGCAAAAATAATTGCTATAATACCTAAAAAAATTATTAACGTATTTTTAAACTTCATTATAACAACCTCCCTTCTAACACATAAAAACAGTTGTGAATTTTTGTTAATTAACATCCCATATTTTTAATTTGTTATCACCTCCGCAATCACGACCTAAAACAATGCACTATCTGATTTTATATTACATTATTCGACACTATTTTCAATGATAACTCTGTGAACGAGGGGTATAACTCTTTTTGTGTATATTTTTCACACAATTCAAACTATTATTTTATTGTACTGTCCGGAAATTTATTAAAAAGATATTTTTAGACTGATTCTAAGAATTCTCCCCTCTGTTAAGCTTATATTCAATACAAGCCTTTTTTAACGCACTCATTTTTCTCGCTGTCACAGGTATGAATTCATCGTATATCTTTATACGTCGTCCTGCCTCGTCCAGCTCTTTAATTCGTTGTATATTCACAACATAAGACCTTGATATTTTAAAAAAGACACACTTATCAAGGATTTCTTCCACTACAACAAGTGAATCGTCACTCCTGAATGTTTCACCTTTGGCAAAAATCTGCGTCTCACTGTTATATGCCCTAATATAATCTATATCACGCATATTTATATTATAAAATATTCTGTCTTTACTTACTCTGATTTTATCGGAAATATTTTTTATCCCCATATTCTTTTGCACCTCTCATTCATAATGTACTCATTTCAAAACAAATATTATAGCTATATAATTACACTTTAGTCATATATTGTCAAGTATATTGTAATTTTTAAACAGTTTTTTTATTGGCACAAATCATTTCGCATGCTTCGCGGATTCAACAGGATCACGACCCATAACTATGAGAAACACGCTCCGCGAGTTTCTCAAGTTATCGCGGCAGTCGCCAAGGTCTCGTGCAAGCACGGAC
>NZ_JBBMES010000022.1:0-43282 GCF_040096395.1 Lachnospira hominis (ex Hitch et al. 2025)
GACAGAATCCTGTCCCGGTACATGAGTCCCCTCTGGATACTGTAAAATCCAAATCTTCTGCGTATCTCATCCACCGCCGAATCCATCTTCATCTGCTTTTCACGCTTCTCCACACTTGAGAACAAATCAATCTGTTCCCAATAATTATCTGTCACTAAATCTGCACCTCGGACACCAACACTGCGGATTGGCTTTGTATAGCCTGTATCCAGCCTCTGCAATCTCTTTGGTGATATTGCTCGCATTCTGTAACTTTACCTGTTTTGAAAAATGGAACAGTTCTTTGTCACGGACACTGATCTCAACAGTCCGGCACCGGAAACCATTCTCCCGGAGTCTTGCCGCTACACTTTCTGCCAAAATGTATAACACAATCTTGACATCTTCATCTGTTTCCATATCCTTGGGCGTTGTTGTACTGTTGCCTACGGACTTGACCGGAGCTGATGTGTTTTCCAGCTTTACCGGAGATTCATCATATCCATTAGCAAAAGCCCACAGAATACTTCCCATCTTGCCAAGTTTTCTGACTAGCAGGGTTTCATCAGATTCTGCCAGATCTCCGATAGTCCGGATTCCCATGCTATATAACTTTTTATTCGTTGCATTTCCCACATATAACAGATCAGAAACTGGAAGACACCAGGCTTTTCTCTGAAACTCATCCTCATACATAGTAGTAATGGCATCCGGTTTCTTGTAATCCGAACCAAGTTTTGCAAAAATCTTGTTGAACGACACACCCACGCTCACCGTAATGCCAAGTTCTTTTTTCATCCTGCTGCTTATTTCCTGTGCAATGTGAAATCCATCTCCCTTGAGAGTTGCACTGTCTGTCACGTCCAGCCAGGACTCATCAATTCCGTATGGTTCCCTCTTATCTGTATAGTCAGCATAAATTTCCTGTGCCATTCTGGAAAATCTGAGATACAGGTCCATTCTTGGAGGAAGAAATGTTATGTCCGGGCATACCTGTTTTGCCTGCCATAATGCCATTCCGGTTTTTACACCATATCTCTTGACCGTATAATCAGCGGTCAGCACAATTCCATGTCTCGCCTCAGGATCACCTCCTACTGCTACAGGCTTTCCCCTAAGCTCCGGATGATGCAGAAGCTCTACTGATGCATAAAAACAGTTACAATCACTATGCAGTATTGTCCGGTTCACTGAATCACCTTCTTTCCTGCTGCCGGATGATATGCCATCCGTCTACATGGCATAATATAATACTTTTTATATTGCTATTCAACGGTAATTTATTGCATATTATCAATACAGTTGATATTGTGTATTGATTTTTAGGGATTCTTATGCTAATCTTGATATATCCCAATAGGGAGATCATACCTGATATGATTACTTAGAAAGGCATAATACTATGAAAGATTTAGGAAAGACCATTGCTAAATACAGAAAAGAACATAAGCTGAACCAGAGCCAGCTTGCAAAAGAACTGGAAAACTATGACATCTATGTAAAGCAGAATTCAATCAGCGCCTGGGAGCTTGGCACAGCAACACCAAATGCCAGACAATTTCTCGCCTTATGTGAAATTCTTGAAATATACGATATCTATACGGATTTTATTGGTCAAAGTCCCCTTAACCCATTCCGAAACCTGAATGAAACGGGAATGAACAAGGTTCTTGAATATATCAGAGATCTGGAAAGCACCGGCAACTATAAACCGGCAGATATCATTCCTATTCACGTGATCCAGGAAAGAAAAGTATTTTACAATACAGTTTCTGCCGGTACCGGCTCTTTCCTCGATAGCGATGAATATGAGATGATTTCCTCTCCTGATATTCCGGAAGCCGCAACCTTCGGTGTATATGTAGATGGTGACAGTATGGAGCCTAGATATCATAATAAGGATCTCATCTGGATTGAACAGACAGCATGCCTTGATGATGGCGAAATAGGTATTTTCTATCTTGATGGAAACGCATATGTGAAGAAATTTCAGAATAACAGACTCGGAACCTATCTCATATCACTGAATAAAAAATATGATCCAATCCCGGTTACAGAGAATAGTTCCTTCAAAATATTCGGCCGTGTTCTTTCATAAGTCCTTTTTTGGGGACACTTAAAACTGTAGTATTATTATAGCGGAACAGACCTGAACAATTCTTAATTTGGAGGTGCATATATATGAATACTGATATGGATATAGACATAAACACCATGACAGACACAATTACTTGCAAACTTGTTGAAGCAAGGGCAGATCTTGGCATTACCCAGAAAGAACTTGCATCAGCAACCGGCATCAGCCTGAAAACTATTGCCAATATCGAGTCAAAACAGCATATTCCTTCTCTGCTATACGCCATGAGAATTGCAGATTTTTTTCACAAACCGGTAACAAGCCTGTTCTGCTATCATCCTGGTGTTCAGCAGACTCCCTCTAAAGGAGATGATCTGAATGAATAATAAAAAAATGTTAGATTTCCAGACAATCGCTGTTGATTTTGATGGCACTCTCTGCTACAGCAAATGGCCGGAGCTTGGTCAGCCAAACCAGGCACTGATCGAATATCTCCAGGAATGGAAACGCAATGGCAACAAACTCATTCTCTGGACCTGCCGCGCCGGTGAAGCTCTGTCGAATGCTGTCGAATGGTGCCGGGAACAGAATCTTGAATTTGATGCAGTTAATGACAATCTTCCGGAAAACGCAAAGGCATAGAACCCGTAATGGGACTATGCCTTTGTGCTTATTCTGGCATTCATTTTTAGTTAGTGCAGGTTATTTACCTAATACAGTTCTTCTCATAATAAAAATCTGTTAGTTAAACTTTTTCAAATTTTGCTACTTCATCCGATAAATCTTCCGAAAGGTTCATATTTTCGTCCGCCTGCACTGTAATTGCTGAAATTGCTGTTACAAGTTGTGATATCTCTTGTGCTACGTTTGTAACACCTTTTGCAGATTCTTCAATTGCTATAGAAATGTTATTGATACCTTCATTCATATCATTCATTGTACCTAAGCTATCTTTTGACTTAACTGCAAACTCGTTAAATGTATTACTTGCCTGATCAGAATCAGCATCATAATTTCCAATAATTTTTACAAAGTTGTCATAATCAAGTGCTACCTTTTCATCTACAAAACGAATCATTTCCGTTGCATTTCCAGACAGATTGTTTACTGCCTCAATAACTTTTCCACTGATTTCCTGAATATTGTTTGCTGTATCACGTGAACTATCTGCAAGCTGTCTGATTTCATCTGCAACAACGGCAAAGCCCCTGCCTGCTTCCCCTGCTCTTGCTGCTTCAATCGATGCATTAAGTGCTAGAAGATTTGTCTGTGCTGCGATATTTAAGATATTTTCTGTAAGTTTTGCAATTTCATTTACAGACTTAGATGCTTCTACTGCCTCCGCGACATCCTTTTGAATGCCATCAAATGTTTCTACTGTTTTTTCTTTTGATGCAATCGCTTCTTTATAGCTATTTTCTGCAGTAAGCTTCACTTCATGCATCTTCATTGCAGAGTTCTTAGCATCCTCATTCATGCCTTCCATTTTCTTTAGCAGATTATTACATCCTTGGGCTAAATCATATAGAGAAGCAGATACCTCTTCCATGGATGCTGCAAGTTCTTCCGATGTTGCACTCACATTGGATGCACTCATATTTGAAGATTCCGCCTCATTTTGTACAAGATAGGAAGATTCTTTCATATCTTTTGATACACTCTGAATCTTTACCATAAGATTTTGTAATGTTTCAATAAAATGGTTGACACCACTTGCAAGCTGACCAATTTCATCACTGGTTTCATCAAATACTCTTAACGTAAGATTACCCTGTCCTGATTCTATACCTAAAATGATATCATCCAAATCATTCTTTGCTCTTTTTGCTGGACGAACAATGGACTTATTAATAACAATCGAAAGAAGTACGATTACAATAATATCAGCTACCACAAGTGCAAGATCAAAAATGATGCTTCCATTTATTCTGTAGTTGATATGTCTGATGGCTTCTGCCACTTCTCCTTTTGCTGTTTCAAAAACCGCGGTATCATTATTTTCCACTGCTTCTTCATATTGTTCAAACTGTTCTATAAGCACATCATTCTTTCCTCGAATAGCTTGTAATGCCATTAAATTCAAGGCTGTAATCAAAACTGCAAAAAAGCCTACAAACACTAACATTGTTACTAACTTTTTTCCCAAGTTCTTTCTCTTTTTCATGTTTATTTTCCTTCTTTCTGCGAAAAGCACCAATGCGTTATGTTTTGGAATTTTTTAGCATCATTCTACCCCACCCCACAAAATTTTGTCAATACTTTATTCTCTTGATAGAAAATTTTAATCTTTACTCTGATGAGGATGGCGTGAAACACATCCGTATCAAAGCCAGACCTAATAAATGGCATGAGAATGACTGCCCTTTCTGTCACAAGTCATGTCCTGCTTATGACAAACATTCCAGCAGACCAACCACTTGGAGGGGACTGGACTGGGGTGGTATTCTGGTCGAAGTTGAATACCAGACGCATCGTATCATCTGCCTTGAACATGGGGTTATATGTTGCCGAAGTTCCATGGGCATATCCAGGTAGTAGATTTACCAAGGATTTCGACCTTACCGTTGCATGGTTTGCATCCTATCTTCCAAGAAGTACCACATCATACTTCATGAGAGTGGACTGGGAAACTGTAGGCCGCTGTGTCAATCGTGCTCTTCACGATTTAGAACCGGAGCACTCAAGAAGACTTGATAGTCTGGTTAATATCGGCATTGACGAAACCAGTTACAAAAAGGGTCACAAGTACATTACAGTAATCGTTAATCACGATACCAACACAGTGGTATGGGCATCGGAAGACCATGGCAAATCCGTTCTTGAAAAGTTTTATAAACAGCTTACTCCAGAGCAGCTATCCAGCATCAAGGTTGTTACAGGTGATGGTGCCAAATGGATCACAGAGTGTGTAAATGAATACACTCCTGACTGTGCCCATTGTGTTGATTCCTTTCACGTAATCGAGTGGGCTATGACAGCTCTCGATGAAGTCAGAAAAGATATCTGGCATGATGCCTACAGCGAATATAAGCAGGTCAAAAAAGATAATCCATGTAGCAAGGGTCGTCCTAAAAAGGATGATCCTGAACTTGCTATTGTGAAAGCAGCTAAAGCTAAAGCAGATGAGATAAAAGGCTCTGCATACATGATAAAGGTTCTCTGTTTCCTTTTTGATACCAAATATCATATGCATTATATAATATCTTTCTAAACTCTTCCATGTTTCTATTATTGATAGTATTAAAATCTCCTATGAGAATATACTCTTCGTTAGAATGTTTCTGTAAAAATGAATACAATTCATTCCAAAATTGTTCATCATATTTGGGTGGAATTGGTTATCTAATTAACTACATTATTTTCTGTCTAAAATATCCATAAATTCGTCACCTGTAATTGTTTCCTTCTCATACAGGTACATAGCCAGTTCGTCCAGTTTTTCCCTGTTTTCAGCAAGGATTTTTCTTGCTTTTTCATGCTCTGCTTTTACGAGCTGCACGACTTTTTCATCAATTTCCTTCTGGGTATCTGCGGAACAGGAAAGAGACGTATCGCCGCCAAGATACTGGTTGGTCACGTTTTCCATTGCCACCATGTCGAATTCATCTGTCATGCCATAGCGGGTGATCATCGCTCTTGCAATTTTTGTTGCCTGTTCGATATCATTGGAGGCTCCGGTCGTGATCTCACCAAATACGATCTCCTCTGCCGCACGTCCGCCTGTAAATGTAGCAATCTTATTCTCAAGTTCTTTTTTCGTCATCAGATATTTATCACCCTGCTCAACCTGCATAGTGTAGCCGAGTGCACCTGAGGTACGTGGGATGATCGTAATCTTCTGGACCGGTGCTGAATGACTCTGCAATGCAGCTACCAGAGCGTGTCCTATCTCATGATATGCAACAACCTTCTTCTCCTGATCTGAAAGAACCGCATTCTTCTTCTGATATCCTGCAATAACCACTTCTATACTTTCTTCGAGATCAGATTCATTTACAACGGTCCTTCCACTACGGACAGCACGTAATGCTGCTTCATTTATAATATTGGCAAGCTCCGCACCGGATGCACCCGATGCCATACGTGCAATCGTATGCAGGTCAACATCATCAGATGCTTTTATCTTCTTTGCATGAACCTTTAAAATTGCTTCACGGCCTGCAAAATCCGGCAGTTCAACCGGCACACGTCTGTCAAAACGTCCCGGACGTGTAAGTGCCGGATCTAACGACTCCGGACGGTTCGTTGCAGCAAGAATGATGACACCATTATTTCCTTCAAATCCGTCCATCTCTGTAAGAAGCTGGTTTAAGGTCTGCTCCCTCTCATCATTTCCGCCCATTTGTCCGTCACGCTTTTTACCAATGGCATCAATTTCATCAATAAACACGATACATGGTGCCTTTTCCTTTGCCTGTCCGAAAAGATCTCGAACTTTGGAAGCTCCCATACCGACAAACATCTCAACGAACTCTGATCCGGACATTGAGAAAAATGGTACATTTGATTCACCCGCCACTGCTTTCGCAAGCATTGTTTTGCCGGTTTCCGGAGGTCCTACAAGAAGGACACCTTTTGGCATAGACGCACCTACATCGGTATACTTCTTCGGATTGTGAAGATAATCAACGATCTCTGAAAGGTTTTCTTTCGCCTCATCTTCTCCTGCAACGTCTGAAAAACGGATTCCCTCACTGGATTGCACATAAATCTTCGCATTGCTTTTTCCCATTCCAAAAGCCATCGAATTTTTTCCTCCGGCATGCTCCATCAGTTTCTTCGCCATATAATTTCCCAGTGCGATAAAAATGATCAATGGCAAAATCCCGGTCAGCAGGAAGCTGATGATCGGTGACATCTGTTTATCGATATCTTTTGCGAATACTGCTCCACATTCATATAGCCTGTCCGTCAGGTTCGGATCGTTCATCAGACCTGTTTTATAAATATTTTTTTTGATTTTTATCTGTAAAGATGATCTGATTGTCCTCAACTTCTACTTCACCAATATTCTTCTTCTCGATCATGCTCATAAAAGTGCCATAATCCGTTTCCTTCACCTTATGCTCCATAAGGATTGGTGTGACAACCAGATTAAATACGATCAGCACTATTAACACAATCCCATAATAATATGCCAGTGGTTTTTTCGGTGTTTTAACTTCTTTCATGTTCTTTCCTCCTGTTGTTCTGCGTTATGCTTTCTCCGTGCATTTTCGTATTATTTATTCTGCCATCTGACTTTGCCCTTGGACAGAAGCGGATAACAGATCAGCTGATCTGAATCCAGATTTTCGGCATGCATGTCAACCGCTGTGATCTGATGATTATCATAAGTCGTATAATAGTAAATACCTTTTGCTGTATTACAACAGGACGTGTATATCGTGATCTCATATTTGCCTTCTGTCACCTCACAGCATCCACGCTGCTGATCTACGGATCCTAAGATATGGAAGAACTGACTTACACTCTCATCCTCTTCTTCACCGGAGATCGAATTTAATTTTGTAAAGGCAACTTTCACAAATCTTGACTGGCTGGAAAGATCTCCAGGTATTCCCATTCCACCCATTCCTCTGCTATATGCATCAAGCTGTAATACTCCTGCAAAAGTACTCTCTGGCTGTTTTCTGGATACTCCGGCATAATTATTCAGTGCAAACATCTGACTCAGGAATGGTGGATTATTGGTAAGCACTCCTACCGGATTATCATATACATGCAGCCCATCTTTCATAGACTCAACAACGATACAGGAGTCTTTGTCTGCAATGATCCAGTGAAGCTGTGCTGTCGGCAGCTGTTCACTGAATGCTGTACCTGTCAGTCTCATTGTTGCCAGCTTCTCTCTCGCCTCTGCTACAGTAGCACACTGTGTAAGGATCCATGGGATGAACTCAAACTGTGCCACCTGGCTGACTTCTGTTTCATCTTCCGGCAAAGCCTCTTCATATGCCGCATTGCCGACAAAATTAAGACCTGCCATTCCAAGGCCTTTTTCATTAACAGCATCATAATAAAGCGGATAACCTTCTGCAACAAATGCCATTCCGATCAAAGCATAATGGCTTTTTATCTTCCCGGCAAACCGGAAATCAAATTCGTAATTTCTTGGCGTTATCGCGATCTGTTCCCCATAGGAAAATTCATAATCAAGCGTTCTGCCCATATAAAAATCTTTTGTTTTGTAAGTTGCTGCTGTACACATATCGAACACCTCTTCTTTCTGCTATAATAATCCTGCAAACAATCGCATAAACAACTGTCCGAGCCGTAAATATGCACTCCGTCCTGTGCGGTACTTTTCTGTCACTTCCCTGCATTCATTCATGGTTGCTCCCAGATCATCTCTTATATCCAAAACTGTCTGACTATCCGCCATAAAACAACCATTTTCAAAGTGGTGATAAAGCAATGCCATTCAGTTAAGCATCATTTTAGTGGTTTTCCGTCATAGAAAGCCACTGTTTTTATACCTAAAAACTTTAAAAATATTACAAAAAACAGTTGACAAGTAAGCCAATATATGTTGCGCAAGCCTTGATTATAAACATATTTCAAGGAGGCTCATTATGGCTGATTTTTTCTTATCTAATTTAAAATCCACACTCGACAACTGCATCACAGAACTCGATGAAATCCACTCCATGTTCTGCCGTAATCCGGAAAGTGATTTTACCAGGAACCGCAAACTTTCTTTCCGCGAGTATATTCAGTTTATGCTCCAGATGCAGAGTAAATCCGTTTCAAATGCAGTAAACATATGCAGGGCATATCTCAAACACGATGGTAACGAAACAGAGTCCATGCTTCTCATACAAAAGTATCTGACACCTGTCAAGTACAATCGAAAATATCCTATCCACCTCCGTCCAAAGAGAAATAGGGATTTCATGTATCGGGTTGCATAAATCTCGTTACCATTATTCTGCATTATAAGGCAGATAAGCAATCTGTCTTTTTGTCATAAAAAACCTTATCTAAATGACATTGAATGATTTATTTTCTATCTAAAATTTTATTAAACCGACTAAAGACTCCATAGTTTGTGTGTTTGACTTACTGTTTATATCTATCTTCTCCTAAATATTTTTCTAGTCATTGCAATATAAAATTGCTTATACAGTCTCTCCCTTAAGAGTCCTGGTATTCTGGATAATATACAAAGCGACCGATATGACCATCATTATAGCGCACAAACCAATCAACAGATCTGATACCATCGGTGTAATGTGGAACCATATAATATGCACCGCTGCAGTTCCATATAATAAAAAGGTTACTATCTTTCCATGCCAGTCTGCACCATGTACTTTTCCTGTCTTTTGTATCACAAGACATCCACTGACTACCATATACAGCTCCTTACCTGCCATTATTACGATTAAAAGAAGCACATGCGGAAAACGAGTAAACAGACAGATTAACATCGCTGCCTGTGTCAGCTTATCAGCCACCGGATCAAGTATTTTTCCTAAATTACTAATCCTATGGAATCTTCTTGCGATATATCCATCAGCAAGATCCGTAAGACCAGACAGCAATAAGATTTCACCAGCTAACAGAGGATTTTTCTTTACACAATAACTCCATATAATTACCGGAATCAGACAAAGCCGAAAAAAAGAAAGAAGATTAGGAACCGTAATAATTCTATTCAAATTTTCTTCCTGATTCACTTCACTCTGCATGTACGGTCACATCACTTTCCTTTTTTTTAGACATAAACCAATAAAATATAACACAAAATGCTAAAGCAAACACAACACCAAAAACATTTTGAATCACTCTAAGACTAACCGCTCCTTGTAGTCCATAAGTCTCTACAGCAATGGCTAAAGCACCAAATGTGTTAAATACTGCCTGCCAGCCATATTGTGCTGAAAATCCTACACCGATTCCTCCAAGAATTCCTATATATGCATAGATTGACGAAGGAAGCAGAAAATATAACACTGTAAAACATATAACACCTGCAATATTTCCGACAATCCTTTTACGGACTCTGTAGTGCATATCTTCCATAAATGGCAAAATCGCTGACATGGCCGCAATACCAGCCCACATTGCACGTGGCATATTACAAAGTTCTGCAATGCAAAGGACAATCGGCACGCATAAAATCTGACATATCTGCCATTTTGTTCTGGAAGAAGTGATATCAAATTCTTGTATCAGATCTTTCAGATTTCTTTTATAAGTTCTGTTTTTATGATTTCGATAAAATACGAAGCAGGTAAGTGCTGCACCGAAAGCCATTCCGACTAATCGCATCTGATAGCTTTTTCCCGTAACATCATAACCATATAACAGTAGATACCCAAGAACCAATGTAGATTGATTAAACATGAATGGATTATGGCATCCGAACAGAATCAACACAGCCAGTGCCGCAATATTTAACAGCATTCCCAATACCGGTGAAAACTGATTTGCTAAATGCGGACATACAGTCATAATTACAAAGAACAAAGCCAAAAGCATCGTAGATTGTCCGGTGTGGATCCCCAGATCCGCATTCCGAAATACCATAAGGCATAATAAAACTACTACACCCACAATACTATTCTCATTTCCAAATAGGATGCTGAAAATAGTAACAAATAAAAAACAAAATGCCATTGTAACAGCTATCTTTACCAAATATACCAGTATATGATATGATTTTTCTTTCACTGTTTCACTATTTTTCAACAGATTTTTAGAACCTGCCTGATTTAACTGCAATTCCTGATAAAATGTCATGTAATTCCTCCTCTATCTGTTTTTCTTAAACTTATATGGCCTCATCTTTCTGTATTGGAAGCTCTACAACAAATCTGCATCCACCATATTCCCGGTTTTCTGCCTTGATTGTCCCGCCAGCACTATCTACGATCCGTTTCACAAGTGCAAGGCCGAGACCATTTCCTTCTGCTTTGTGAGAACCGTCTGCCTGATAAAATTTATCAAATATTCTGGATTTTACATCATCCTCTATTCCCGGTCCTTCATCTTCCAGAATAAACATTACAGAATCCTTTTCCTGCTTCAGAAACATCATAATTGTCCCCTTTGCAGGACTGAACTTAATCGCATTATCCAAAAGATTTATCCAGATATGCATAAAAAGTCCTTCATTCCCAGTATATTTAACTTCCTCCAGCTCTACCTGGAAACCAATTTCTTTTTCTGTCCATTTTGTTTCCAATGAAAGAAATGCCTGGCGGATCTGTTCATCCAGACGATATTCTGTTTTTTTCATTGGTATATTCTGATTCTCTAACTTGGATAACAGCAAAATATTACCAACCAATCCGGAAAGTCTTTGGGTGTTAAATAAGATTTTTTCTACATATTCCTCTTGATCTGGAGACAGTTCTTCTCCCTGAAGCAGCATTGTATACCCTTCAATGGCATTAATCGGGGTCTTAAACTCATGAGAAACATTAGATACAAAATCCATCTGCAGCACCTCTGTTGCACGAAGTTCTTTTGTCATAACGTTAAAACTTTGATAAGATTCTCCAACTTCTGCTATACGGCTGTTCGTTTCCAAATGCTGTTCAAAATCTCCCCGAGAAACTTCCTTCATTGCTTTACTAAGCCTAGTAATTGGTTCCAGTAACTTTGCATTGATAAAGGAAGTGATCAGCCCTGCAATCAATGTATTGAAAATCAAAAGCCAGCCAAGCACAGGTATGCTGCCCGGCAGATTAAAAAAATGATTCAAAAAAGCAAATAATAAAGCAGATATGACTGTTGAAAATACAAGTGCCAGCCAGATTGCACCAGTCAGACAGGATCGGATCCGCAATCCTTTTTCTTTCTTTTGTTCCATTATTTTTTCACCACCTTGTATCCAATTCCACGCATTGTTACGATTTCAAAATCAGGGTTATCTTTAAAACGCTCTCTGATTCTTCCTATATGTACCTCTATCGTATGTGGGTCTGCCTCCGTCTCGTATCCCCATACTTCATCCATCAACTGTTGTTTTGTAAATGTTCTGCCTGGCGAAGCTGCAAGCTTATATAAAAGCAGGAATTCTTTTTTAGGCAAAACAAGACTTTCCTTATCAGTTGTAACCGTCATTGCATCATAATCAAACTCTGTTGAACCGATCACAATTTTGTGTTCATTCAGTATCTGTGCACGGCGAAGCAGTGCTCCGACTCTTAAAACCATTTCATTCACATTTACCGGTTTTACCATATAATCGTCACTTCCCGAAAGAAATCCCTGGCGCATATCATCAAAGGAACCTTTCGCAGTGATCATAAGCACTGGTATCTGATATCCTGCTGAACGAAGTTCTGACACCAGTTCATAGCCATCCATAACCGGCATCATAATATCAGAAATGATCAGATCAATATATTCCTTATCCAATACTTCTAATGCCTGTGCTCCATCCGATGCACTTTTGACTTGATATCCATTCTTCTCAAGCACTTTTTGGAATAGCTGGCTTAATTCTTTATCATCTTCTACAATCAATATTTGAAACACGTTTTCCTTCCTCCTTATTAAAACAGATACCTTGCCCATCCAAGCAGATGCTGTACCAAAAATATTTTTCTCTGACGTTTCTTTGTTAATTCGATTGGCTCTACATGATATGGATCACGATAGGTTCCATCTTCCAATACCTGGCGGGACACTCTTTCATATTCCATCATGCCCTCTTCCAACTGTTTATTAATATCTTTACTGCGAATTACAAGCATCAGTTCCGTATCCAGATATGCACTTCTCATGTCCATATTAAAGGAACCGATTACAGACAGATCATCGTCAATCAGAATACTTTTTCCGTGGTATGAATAACCGCCTTCATATTCCCAGATATTAATTCCTGTACTTAAGATTCTATTTCTGTTTTTCGCATAATCGGCAGCCCCAAATGGATTCCCATTGTTGGCAACCGAATTGGTCATGATAGAAAAATCCGGAACTCTCTCCGCAATCTCTTTCCATGTATTATACATCATATCATTGCAGATAATATATGGTGTATGAATTTTCACGCGCTCTTTTGCATTTTTCATTAGTTCTCCCAGTTGATACCAGACTACTGGTTCCTTGGGACCTGTGTGGATAGGATTTGACACTAATGCAATCTTTTCTGTCTCAAAAGTTTCGTCCGTGTAATCGGTATCGCAGATTCTTTCCTTATTCTCTTCAAAATATTTCTGATAGCCGTTCTGCAGCTCTAAAACTGCGTTCTTTACAGATTTTCTATTTGCCAGTTTTTTATTGTCATGAAAATAACCACTGTCTTCTTGTTCCCATATCGTTTCAAAATACTCTAACAACTGGTTAACTGAATTTTCTTTCTCAGGTTCATCGCAAACCACTAACACGTCTCTGTCATAGTTCTTATGTCCCGGAAAATCACCCAGGAAATAATTGTATGTATTTCTTCCCCCAAGAATATATCTCTTTCCATCTGCAATCAAATATTTATCATGCATTCTACCCATCGTCTTCCATGGTTTCAACGGATTGGCCTTATTATATAGTTTAATTTCAACATTCTCATGGGAAGATAATCCATAGAAATACGGATTTCCTTCCATATCAATCCAGCTCTCCATTCCATCTACTAACAGACGAATATGTACACCTCTGTCTGCCGCATCATGCAGTGCTCCTAAAATCAATTTTCCACTTTCATCGGATTGAAATGCAAAAGTAGAAAGAATAATTTCCTTTTTTGCATTCTTGATCAAACGCACTCTTTGTAAAAGCGCTTCTGGATTCTTTTCTATGATTACTGCCCGTTCTGTATTTTCACTGCATTCGTTCCATGACCCATTTTTTGTTTCTTTTTTGGTTGTATTGGACACTTCCGGCTGCTTTTTATATGCAACGCAGATTCCGAGCAATTCATAAAAAGCCACACATAAAAAAATTGCCAGTATAACAAGAAGGATTTTACATATTTTATACTTTTTCATTGTACATCACCTGATTCCTTTTTATTTCATACTGATACAATACAAAGTCAATCTCAATTTAACCTCAACAAAATTTATTTTTCATAAAAAAATATGACAGGCTTCTTTTTAAAGAAACAGTCATATTTTTATTCTAATATATGAAGGAGCTTTTCTTACTCCGTTGTATTAATCACTATTTTATTTCTTCCATAAGCTGTCGGATTTTTCTCAATGTACACCGTGTAACTGCCAGGTCATCTTCTTGTATATTCGATATGATTTTTTCATAAGCTTCTATCATTTTTTCTTTCTGACAATTACTTAATTCAATTGCCTTGTTCGTCAAAACAAGGTACGTTCTTTCTTTTTTTTCATCTAATTTCCAGATAATATATCCTTTATTTTCAAGACTTTTTACCATCTTAGATGTTTCTGGAATCGATAATTTCATGTATTCTGCCACTTCTGAAAGATATACTCCTTCATGACAGTCTGATTTTTCAACACATTCCTTTATACTATAAAGGAACAAATAATCTGTTCTTTCGACAAATTCAAATATACTTTCAACATTGATGCTCTTTAAAAAAAACTCCTCTGCACTGGTTCCTGCTCCCATATTATCGTTCCTCTCTTTCTATATATTCTTTTTTGCTGACTAGACTCTTATATGCCGGGCGAATGATCTTATCTGTAGTTATCAATTCTTCCAGGCGATGTGCACTCCAACCAGCAATTCTTGCTATCGCAAATAATGGCGTGTACAATTCTCTTGGAATATTCAACATGTCATACACAAAACCACTATAGAAATCTATATTAGGACTTACTCCTTTGAATATCTGACGCTGCTTTGCAATCAACTTAGGTGCAATCTTCTCAATATTGTTATAAAGGGGCATATCTTTCTCACGTCCTTTATCCCTTGCGAGTTGTTCTACAAAGCCTTTGAACACCCTTTCTCTCGGATCGGAAATAGAATATACAGCATGTCCCATTCCATAAATAAGTCCTTTCTGATCAAACGCCTCTTTCTTCAAAATCTTACTCAGATATGATGCAATTTCCTCTTCGTCTTCATAATCTTTCACATGACTTTTAATATCATCCATCATATTCATTACCATCAGATTTGCACCGCCATGTTTTTTTCCTTTTAAGGATGACATTGCTGCTGAAATAACAGAATAAGTATCTGAACCTGAAGATGTTACTACCCGTGTAGTGAATGTAGAATTGTTACCACCACCATGTTCCATATGTAACAATAATGCTATATCCAGTACTCTTGCTTCCAGTTCTGTGAATTTTGTATCTGGTCTTAATAGGCGCAGGAAATTTTCAGCAATAGATAAATCTTTTTCAGGTCTATGAATATACATACTTTCGTTTTTTTCATAATGACAATAAGCATGGTATGCATATACTGCTAACATAGGAAATGCTGCGATCAACTGCATACTCTGCCTTAGCACATTCGGAATTTCAAGACTTTCTTTCTCCTTATCGTAAGAGCCCAATGTAAGAATACTTCGAGTCATAGAACCCATAATATCTGATGTAGGTGCTTTCATAATGACATCTCTGGTAAAGTTAGTTGGTAGTTCCATACAATCAGATAGTCTTCCCTGAAATTCCATTAACTGTGTATCAGTTGGCAATTCTCCGAATAAAAGAAGATATGCTCCTTCTTCAAAGACAAACCTTTTTCCTTTACTTCCTGTTACTAAATCTTTTATATTATAACCACGATAAGATAACTCGCCATCACATGGACTCTTTACTCCATCACGATATTCAAAAGCTTTTATATCAGAAATATTTGTAAGCCCCGTCAACACACCTTGGCCTTTTTCATCTCGTAAGCCTCTTTTTACACCATACTCTGAATACAGATTCTTACTAATGCTATCATTTTGTTCACAAAAAACTGCTTGCTGTTTCATATAATTTTCCAAATTGCTCATTTGAACCGCTCCTTTCATTCTGTTACGAACTTACATACTATACTCAGATATTCTTGTTTCCAGTGCATTCAGCATTGTCTGTTCTTTTTCTTATTCTTATTCATTAGCAATACAATACAATGGAAAACTCAATTTAACCTCAACAAGGTTTGTTTTTTCATCCATGCAAAATCTTCTTTGTACAACAGACTGTTAGATATAGCAAAAACGGCCTTTCAAAAACAGTTAACTTCTAAATCAACTGTTTTTTGAAAGGTCGTTTCATCAGATTCTTATAGCAATCCAGCAAATAATCTCATAAATAATTGTCCCAGTCGCAAATATGCACTTCGTCCGGTTTGATATTGGTCTGTCACATCACGACATTCTCCCATCGTTCTTATCAGATCATTTTTTATTTCCACAACTGCCTGACAATCTGCCATAAAACAGCCGTTTTCAAAATGGTGATATAAACTTCGATAATCCAGATTAATTGTTCCACAAGTTGCCATACAGTCATCTGCCACACTCATTTTTGCATGACAGAAACCAGGAGTCCACTCATAAACACGAACACCATGTTTAACTAATCCATGATAAAAAGAACGAGTTATATTATAAATGAATTTTTTATCAGGGATACCAGGTGTGATAATTCTTACGTCTACCCCTCGCTTAGCAGCCAGACATAACGCATGCGTCATTTCATCTGTTATGATTAAATATGGAGTCATAAACCAACAATATTTTTCAGCTTTATTTATCATACTGATATAAACTTCTTCTCCTACCTGCTCATTATCCATAGGGCTGTCTGCATAAGGTTGAACAAACCCAGTTTGCTGTGCCGCATAATCATAGTGGAAAAGGTATTTACTAAAATCAGGATCATTAGCATCCTTAGCACTTACTGCATTCCACATTTCCAAAAATGTCACCGTAAGCGACTGAACAGCATCTCCTTCTAAACGAATACCTGTATCTTTCCACTGTCCATACGGGTGTGTGTAATTAAAATATTCGTTTGCTAGATTATATCCACCTGTAAATCCGACTTTTCCATCAATAACTGTTATTTTTCTATGATCACGATTGTTCAAAAACAGATTTAAACCTGGCATAAACGGATTGAATACACGGCAATGAATTCCTATTGCCTCCATCTTTTTCACAAAATCTGTGTTAATAAAGCCTATAGAACCCATATCATCGTAGAATACCCTGACTTCCACACCTGCTTTTACTCGCTCTTCCAGAACATCTTGAATCTTATGCCATGCTTCAGCGTCTTCTATCGCATGATATTCCATAAAGATAAACTTCTGTGCTTTCTCCAAATCCTTAAGCTGTGCCTCTAATCCTTTCACTGCTTCATCAAAATACACAATATCCGTATTCTGATAGATTGGATACTGCGAATTTCTTTGTATGTAACTTGCTATATTTCCTGCTTTCGGAATTGTTTCTTTTATTCTGCTCAAACACTCCTGACTGTCCGGAAGCATTGGTAACAATTTGCTATCAATTTCTGCATATCGCTCACGCATTTTATGTGTGCCACCATTCAAACCAATCAACAAATACAGGCCTACACCCATAATTGGGAAAATTAGAATTAAGATGACCCAAGGCATTTTCATAGAGGATGTCTTATTTGATGCGTACAATCCCAAAACCAAGATTCCACTCAAAATCCTTGTAAATAAATTTATGATTTCTGCATATTCATTCAAGCGTGTTACGATAGTAATAATAAAAATCACTTCCAAAAGAATGCAGATTATGGAAAAACACAGCCGTTTTACCCCATTTTTTGTTTTTGCTTTGCCCTCTAAAGTATCTTGTTTCATATATATTCCACCTTCCTACTTGCTCAGTTTTCTCCCTAAATTTCATGGAACATACCAATTTTGTCTTTTATTCTCTGCATTTCATTATCTGCTTCAATGATAGCTCTTGCAGAATGAAGTAATTCTTCACTTATCTCATCATAGCCAGGCATTTCTTCAATTCCTTTTTTATAGCGAAGTTGATGTTCCAATGTTGCCCAGAAATCCATACCATTGGTTCGAATCTGTAATTCTACACGCATAGGTGTTTTACCCTTAGCAAAAAAAACTGGTATTTCAACAATCATATGATAGCTTCGATAACCATTCGATTTTGGATTTTTTATATAATCTTTTATTTCAATAACTTTAATATCATCCTGTTGGGTAATCAAATCTGATATCATATAAATATCGTCAATAAACGCACAAACTATTCGAACGCCTGCCACATCATTGAGATATGTCTGTATATTTTCTGTTGTAAATTCATATCCCATCTTCTGCAGTTTATTGTAAATACTATTGGGCTGCTTAATTCTTGTTTTTATAAAAGAAATAGGATTTCGATTGTTCTCAACTGAAAATTCATCATCCAAAACCTCAAGTTTAGTTTGTATCTCCCGAATAGCACAACGATACATCATCATTAAATTATAAAATTTTGTAGCATTATTTAAAAACTGTAGTGATTCCGGACTGTTCATCCTGAGTTTTTTTACTTCATCTTTTGTCATGGAACTTTCCTTTCTACCCATCCCTGATTTCAAAACATTATTTATTTTGATAGTTGATTCGTTCTCCTTGAATTACTGGATAACAAATCATTTTATCACTATCCAGATTTTCTATATGCATATCTACTGCACTGATCTGATGGTTTTCATAAGTATTGTAATAATACCATCCTTATGGCAGACAGTGGTTACGAAAGTTTTAATACCTTTGCACACCTGATCCGGAAGGGAATGTATTTCGTTATCCGCATGAAGGATATCAACAGTAATGGTATCCTTTCCTCTTATGATTTGCCTGACAGCGAATTTGATACTCATATAAGGACAACACTTACCAGACGCCATACGAAAGAAACACTGGGGAATCCTAACACCTATACCATACTTCAGCCTTCTACCGATTTTGATTTTCTTGATGAAAACTGCATGTATTACGATATTGAATTCCGTATTGTACGTGTTCGCCTTGATAATGGAACCTATATATGTATTGCCACCAATCTTTCAGAAGAATTTCCTCTGGAAGAAATCAATAAACTTTACCGGATGCGCTGGAGCGAGGAAACAAGCTTCCGTGAACTCAAATACACCATCGGTCTGATTAACTGGCACAGCAGCAAATATGATGGAATCCTTCAGGAAATCAATGCCCATATGATTCTGTATAATTTCTGTGAATTAGTGACTTCTCACGCTAAGGTAAAAAAATCTAAAAATACCAAACACGTCTATAAAATTAATTTCGCCATCGCAGTAAACATATGCAGGGCGTATCTCAAACACGGTGGTAACGAAACAGAGACCATGCTTCTCATACAAAAGTATCTGACACCTGTCAGGTACAATCGAAAATATCCTATCCCCCTCCGTCCAAAGAGAAATAGGGATTTCATGTATCGGGTTGCATAAATCTCGTTACCATTATACTGCATTATGAGGCAGATATGCAATCTGTCTTTTTGTCATACACAAAAAAATGATTTGAACTCATCATACACCTGCTTTCTACGCATTAGTGCACCAAAAAAATACAGCATTTCTTAACTGAACAGTATTTTCAATGCATGAACGCATATGATATACTGTTTTCATCATAAAAAACCTTATCTAAATGACATTGATTTTTAACACATTCATATAAGTAAACCAATTGTCCCACTATGCTTTCGCATACATCAATACAATCCAAGTTTATTGTAGCAGCTGAAACATATTCATTAACCAGAATAATCAAATCATCTTTATTAAACATAATTCCACTTCCTCCAAACAAGAAATAATTAAATGCAACTGAGTATACAAGATAACATTCTTTTTATCGTCCTTATCAAGTTTTTTAATTTCCTTAACAAATCTAACATGAATATCACGAAATTCTGCTTCTGAAATCAATTCATGATTCAATATTATTAAATTTATTACACATGAGCAGATATAGTTCTGCGTTTTCTTTATGCAAAAATATCGTTTCTCTTGAAATATCATACTCTATTTCAGTAGTACCTTGATTATTATATCCTACGGCAAATACTTGCCAATATGTCCATATGTTAATTTCCTGACACAAATCTTCTCTCTGACGTAAATCACACCAGCCAAGTGTCAGGCTCTTAGCATATATAGGATTTTTACGATATTTGTTTTTTACAATTTCTATCAGGTTGCGATAATCTGCTGATTTTTTTGCATTCATTTATATATTCACCTCAAAAATGCACTGTTTTATTTTAACACTTTCCTTATCTGCTTATCCGTTGCATCCGGAAACATCTCATGCATATAGTCTACAAGAAGTTTCCATGAATCCTGTGGATTATCCTTGTAGCAGGAAGTCACATAATCGTATCCATAGATATGCTCAATGGATGAATACACTGCCACATCCCATCCATATTCAATACCTCTTTTATTCACTCTCTTCTTAAAATCGCAGTTGCACAGATATGTCTGCATCATAAGATTCGTTATTGCACCATCAAATCCCTTTTCTCCATCCTTACCAAATCCAGCTTGTTTTTTCAATTCATTTGAATAAATCTCTGAATCAGCATTATCTTCCATAAAATTGACCATTATCTTTTTATGCTTATTAGGTGCTTTCCCATCATCATATAATGCATCAAAATCATATCCATCCCGGCGGTAATTAGCAAATACAGGAAGCCACTTTTTTGATATAAATCCTGCCTTCTTATCAAAGAACTTTCCATAGACGATATCATGCTGCCTTGCTATAATAGCCCGCCACATCCATGGATCAATCTCCGGATTATCACTCCACCAGTACTCTGGAACAGTTCTTTCTTCAAGTGAAAACCCGTCTATATCATTCTTAAATAATGGTAAAAAGCCAAATTCATTTATATACTTGATTGCTTCATCTACAGAATGGATGCAATCCGGATTATCCCACTTCATGCCATGCATAATCCATTCACCTGATTCGTTTCCCATAATATGTGTACCTCATTACTTAGCGTACTTGTCAATCCAATTTTCGCCATCATATTCATCAATCTGTTTTACTAATCTCGTAAGATAATCTTGTAACCTACTATCTTCTTCACTTGCATACCACACATTTGCCCGTCCAAATCCATAAGCCCAACCATTTGATTTTCTTGGGACTTCCCATTGTACCTTTCTTGATCTGATCCCTGCAGGAAGTAAGACACAATCAGATGAGTTTGCAATTGCATTGTAATATTGTATATCTTCTGGAGCAAACACTGCCTCTTGATAATGTCTGAAAACTGTAGCATGTTTATACCATCCCACGACCGTCGTAAACTTATGTGCCGGATGCTTTGCACAATAAACGACAAGCACATCATCTACTGATTCTTCTTTTTTTAATAGTTCACAACCTGCAATATTCTCAATCCGCATTTGATTGACATCTTTACCATTATGTGATTTTGTCTCAAAAAATCCCAGACAATATAAGCCTTCCCTACCCTCCATATTCACTGGTGTAAAATTATATTTTTCATGGGCATCTCCTGTCTCATCAACATAGCTTCCACCATTTAACGGAGTATCCTTTCCATCTTCATTTCCTCGATACTCCTTCATCCACGCTATGTTACAAAAAAGTATTCTCATCATATCAACCTTCTTTTCCCTTTGAAAATGGACTCAAGTCGATAAACAGTTTCTTCAATCCGCTTGTGTCCTTGAACTCCTTGAATAAATACTCCAGAAGTTCTTCCTGCCTTGCCTGCCCTAATGTAAGCCGGTAAAGAGACAGAATCTTTATCAGCCTTTCATAATTAACCTCATCCTTACTCATAGGATACATTGGCACAAGCCTTTCTATTTTAACACTCTGATTTTTTCCGAAACACCAGAATGGTACAAGCTCTGACTGGTCATTCTGCTTTTCCGCTTTAGCAGCCTCAAACATTTCTGTCCATATGTCTCGCTTAAATGTGATACCATCTGCCTTACCATATTTATCAGCAACATTCTGTCTTATTGCCAGACACTTAAATCTATTGATTCTGCCTTCCCTTTGTTCCAGGTCGATGGGATTACTTGGAAGATTCCAGTGCATAATCACTCGGCAGTAATTATGAAAATCCAGTCCTTCCTGTCCGATTGATGTTGTGGCAAGCACAAATGGACGCATTGGTGAGTTAAAGGCATTTCTGATATTTTCTTTACGCATGACTACCTTGGAATTATCTCCTGCATCCTTTGTAAATCCAACTGCATAACTCGACCTTATTCGACATCCATCACTCTTCCTGTCAGCTCCATTAATACGCTTTTTGAAATCAGGATAAGTATCAGCGATATAGGTGGCTGTATGTATTTTCAATGAATCCATCATCATGTCATGCACGATCTGATACTGATTTCCATCCGACTGAAAACCTGCTGTTTCTTTCAGCATATGGATATATTCATCAATCATTGCCTGAAAACAGCCATCTTTACAGTATTTAAGTACATTCTGCCAGTGGGAATTATCATCCCTGCATCTGCCATAAGCAAGATCAATGATAGCTGTTGACTCCGCAAATTGAAATTATTGACAAATACCTTTGCAAGCGATGTTGCTCTGGCTGTGCTTCTTCCATTAGAACGATAAATGCATATTGCTGGCGAACCCAGTACCATATTTACCAATGTTTCCAGAAGATCCTCCGGCTTTCTTCCAAGATGAATCTCCTCCGGGGCATCCAAATAACTTCTTAGCTTATCAATATGAGCAATAAAGCCCTTATTTCTCTTATCCTTTGAACTGCTTCTGACCTCAGATGTTGTATCCTCTTCGTCTGTATTCATTTCCCACACAATATCCTCTATCCAATGCTTTGCATAGATGACTCCATCCATGAGCATCGGTGCAAGATAATACCACCTGGCATCTTCCTTATTGTTACCCGAATCACCATACTTTTCTTCGATTATCGCAAGCTTCTCTTTCAGTTTCAGCCGTACAGATTTCTCTATTACTTCTAATGATTCATGATTATTCAATGACTCAATCGGTAAATACATATCAGAAAGTGTCTTTGAAGGATAAAGCAGGGCAAACAGGCTCATGCCTCTTACTTCTCCATTTGAAACATTAAACCTGAGCCTTGCCACCGGGTATCGTCTCGAACCATCCGCAAAATACCCCGTATTCTTCTTATCCTGATTCTTTATCTGATGTACCAGTTTTCCAAGCACTTAAGTTTTGTTACTCAAGTACTTGCTCTTATTTTTAATAATTATAATCTACCATGATTATACAAGCATCTTCTTAATTGATTCAACCGTGTCCCTACTCAGATGATTTCGTTTAAATGTATGAATTGCCCTATCGATATCTTCGACACTCTGCAAAATATATGTACTTTGAACTGGACTGTTACTTCTGATTAAAATAACATATCCTTCAACCCACACATTATAGCCTTCCAGATATTTCGCAAGGATATAAATCTGCCTTTTTACCTGCTTAACAGGATTTTTGACTTCTTTCACAAATGTATTTCCATATCCGTCATCTTTATATTTTTCCCAATTATAATCATCCTCATTGCCATAAAGTTGACCCTTGTAATTCTTAACTTCAAAAATAAACACACCATATTTATTTACAACAACATTATCAAGTTCTGTGTGCTTTCCATCGTACGATACAGAAATATTGGTGAATAAATAATCTCCTTCACGAAGTACTCCCTTAATGATTTCTGTCGCTATATGTTCTCCCCGACGACCAGCCCGCTTTTCAGGTGCTTCAATCACCCACGGTTCATAAGTATGTGGCTTTTTATTATTACCGCTACTATTATTACCAATATTAGTTACAACGATAATAATAAGTACAGCTATCAATATCGCTATGACTGTTATAATCAATTCATATCACCTCTGTATTTAAATTGATTCTATCATAAACCTATTTTAAAAATTAATAAAGAATAAATAAACCCACTGGGTTCGAACCCCGGTAAAGTAATCCTCATCCATTACCAATAACATTGACAACCTCCTATAAATAAAATAAGAGCAGGTATTTAAGTTTTATTACTCAAGTACTTGCTCTGTTTCTTTGTATCAAAGTTATTATATATGGTTATAGGTTGGTGATTTGCGGGTATTCTGTAAAATATAGTCTAGAAACTGGAAGCTATAAAACTTTTATTTCAATGGCAACAACACCATATTTCTCTATCATTTCTTTAGAATAATACATGAGCATTTCTTTTGGATTTGCAATCTCATCTTTGTTATATCCAATGGATACTTTACTGTGATGCTGATACAATTCTTCAAAAGATAGATACCGATACATGTTGATTACCATGCAGTCTATTTTCTCTTTATTACTTGTATCTGTAAATATAATGGTATCACCTGTTGATATTAGCGAACGCTTCTCATCAAACAGTCGCATTTCTATTGTTTTTGTTTGTTCTTTTATCTTTACGAAAGAATCATGCCATATGTCCATTTCGTGTGTCATAGCATACCTCCACACTTCCGATTCTTTTTACCCATTTTAACATAAAACTCACCCAAATTAAAACTACAATTCTCAATCATTCCACTCCCCCTGACACCAAGTGCCACAAAAGTGCCCAACTCCATATCAAATATTTCCAATATTTATGCGGGTTTTCAAAATCACAATAATTAATGCATGGAAATAATAAAGAATGAATTTCTTCACAAGACGCCCGTTCCCCTCCTAGTCACTAGGCACGAAAAGAAAAAAGGGAACGGTTTTTCAACCATTCCCATCTTAATGAGCCCACCGGGGTTCGAAGCCATAATACTGCCTCATGCACTGACTTTTTCAAGTTACCTTTATAGCACTAGTCCAGTAGGAGATAATCGCTTCTGCAATAATTATGACCTAATTATTCTCTTATATATTAGTGCCTGAAAAGTGCCCAAATTTTCTTGAAACATTCTCATCCATATACTCTAAATTACCAAATGTTGCATTTTATATAAAATTAACAATCAATAATTATTTTATCTGCCTTTGCTCTATTACATTTCCAACATAATGTCTGCAAATTATTTTCTTCTGTCATACCCCCTTTAGATATAGGAATAATATGATCCACTTCTAATAATAAGTTAGGTTCATTATATACAGAATTTTTGCATATACAACAAGTATAGTTATCCCTCTCTTTTATGTAAGCTCTTAATTTTCTTGTCATTAACGCCCTTTGCTCTTTTATCTGAGCTGTTGTCGTTAATTTATTTTCCAATTGATTAATCAGTTCAATTATATTTTCTTCTGTCATTGGAACAGAAAATGAGCGTTGTGCCATTCCTCCATTACTCGTATATACAAATTTATACTCAATTTCCAATATACTTTCATCTATTGTTGCAAACCCCAATCTTGAATAGAATCCATTCTCATCTAAATCCAATATAAAAGAAGGTACATCTTTAATATATTCTTGATATTGTTTTTTATAATTATCAATAATCACCTTTGCTTCTTTTAATGTTTCTAATTCTTCTATGAGAGTTCTTAATTTTTCTATTTGTTCCTTATATTTTCCTTTATTGGGATAAAAATATTTTATAACATACCCTATGGGATTATTTTCTGCACTTCCAAATACTGTTGCCGAAACTTCTGCAGTAAAAGGTGTAACCGTTTTTTTATAAGTTCTTATAAAATTATATACATCTTCATTATTGGTTTCGTTTCTTGTTACTCTTGTTCCAAATAATTTAGAAACAGATTTTGCTTTTTCAGCAATATACTCATTAAATTCTCTTTGAGACTGCATTAGTTTGTCACATATATTTTTTACATTCGCAAAATCCGGAGAACTATAATATTGATTTATCATATCATCCTCTTTTATTATAGCTCTCACTTCATTATCTTTATTTGAAATAAATTTATCTAACATTGACCATTCTTGGCTATCAACTGTTTTAACCTTTTGAATACTATTAATTGTTCCTACAAATAATTTTGAAATCAATTCATCTAATCTGTTAACTTGTTTTTTTACAATCAGATTATCTTTTCTCTCATTCGCAAAATCAATAATTTTATTAACCCTGTCATAATAACAACTTTTTCTTTTTTCTAGCAATTCTCTTGATTGTTGTTTTATATACTGATTATATTCCGACTTTGTCATTAATAACTCTGGTCTATTTATCAATTCCTCTATTCTTTTAGCATTAACAAGAATATATTTGTTTGCAAGATTATTACCTGCACGAGTAATATAATTAACACTGATTCCATAACCATTTAGTCTCAGCATTAACTCTTGAAGCTTTTTTTCTCCATATTTGTAGTAATAATTGTGTTTATGATTGTTATTTTTCAAAAACTCCTCTATATTCTTTTTTAAACTACTCTTATATTCAATCACTCTTTTTGCTGTTGTCAGCTTATCTTTATTTTCCTTGAAAAACTTAATATCATCATAACTTTCTAGAGCACTTCGACTCTTTACAGTTACAAAACTATCTATTTTTGTCACACCATTAATGTTAGTAACTCCAATTGCGGCTAAAAATTCTTTTTCTATTTTCGTCTTCTTATTCTTATCAATTATTAATACAATAAATGTTAAAATTATAATAATGAATACAGTTGCCATAATTATATCACGCCTCCTACGAAATAAACTCATACTTCATAAAACATTTTGATTAACTTTCTCTAATTTATTTTTCTTGCTCTGGTTCTATATATCAAAGTTATTATATATAGTTGTACTTCATTGATTTTTAACTATCTCATGAGTTATAATCTACAAAATATAATACTTTTAGTCGTCTCCATCTATTTAAGCATCGCACATCACGCATCCATTTACCGTGGATTCCATTCAACAATTATTCCATTTTCCCATCTTCCTATTATACGAGGTTCTTTATCGCCTTTACCCTTATGGACTATTTCACCATTGTATTTATAGTTCTCCCCTAATAACCTATAATAGCCTCTTTTAACACATTCAAACATATGAACATCATTTTTAAAATTATCAATCATGCCTTTATTCGTTTTATTATAGCAATAATCAGAATTTAGGTAAAATACACTTTCTGGCTTAATGTCATTTTCTTCGAATAATTCAATCAATTCTTTATTCTTCATAACAACATCATAACCATTTAACTTGACATACTCATTAACAAAATCTGCTATTTTTCTCTTGTCTTTTTCCAATGTATCTCCACCCATTCCCATAATACATACCTCCATTCATCTACTGTAATTATGATTTTTTCATATTACTTTTTATATTGTACTACCGCTATCATTTATTAACAACATATCTAAAATTGGTTCTGCAAATCAAATTGTTTTAATATATTCCACTCTTCCAGACACCAAGTGCCACAAAAGTGCCCAACTTCATATCAAACATTCCCAGTGTTTATGCGGGTTTTCAAAATCACAATAATTAATACATGGAAATAATAAAGAATGAATTTCTTCACAAGACGCCCGTTCCCCTCCTAGTCACTAGGCACGGAAAGAAAAAAGGGAATGGTTTTTCAACCATTCCCATCTTAATGAGCCCACCGGGGTTCGAAGCCGTGAGACCGCTTAAACACTAGCTTTCTTTGAACTCCTTTATGGCACTAGTCCAGTAGGAGCCGATAGCCTGTGTAATGATTAGTGATGAAATAAGTGCCGGAAAAGTGCCCGAAATTTCAATAATGATTATACTATTATATTTTGATGAATTTATATATCTCCTTTTAGGCGCACTAGAGATTTTTTTGTTTCAAATCCGTCTGGATATCTCATCTTTAATTTATCGATATTTGCTTTAAAAATATCTTCAAGAGATATATCTAGTGCTGTCGCAGCTTCTGCCAAATACCAAGCTACATCTCCAAGTTCCTTTGCCAAATGTTCCTTGTCCAATTCATGTCCTTGAGCCATCCATTTTTTTACTATATCAATGGCTTCTCCTGATTCGCCACATAATCCCATTACACTATTTATTAATACATCTCTTTTGCTTAGTTCAGGATTTAAAGTCGTCATTGCCAATTCCTGATATTCATTAATCTTCATTCTAATCTCCATTTCTGAGCAACTTTTGTTGCGAAGAGGCGAAGAAAAATTTGCGCAGGCAATTTTCCTCTGCCATCAATGGCTATTTGTTCTGCTCATAAACAAATAGCCGTGTGATAAAATAAGCTATCGAGCTTATTTTTCACACCAATATTCCCCATAATGTACAAACTGAAATTTTGATACCTACAATTCTTTAACACCTAACTGGTATTATAAAGTGTTACGATAAAATCCGCAATGCCTTGATTTTACTACAGTTTTGGCAAGTGAGCTTTCCCTTAGACTTTCCCTTATGTTATATCCTTTTCCCTTGTGTTACGACACCTCATAAGGGCAAAAACAAGGGAAGCAAAATCCGGTAACAGCTAATAACATTATATAAATCACATAATCGGCTGGAACTGGTCAAGATGCTTCTACAACTGAAACAGATAAGAGAAAGGACTTTGCAATATGAATATCGTTCATGCAGAATATAATAAATATCACAACATCATAGACATCAATTATTACAATGGCTACATACTTCGGATTGACTGTGGCAAGGCAGAAGATGGATTGATTACTACTCCTAACTCTCAACGAATGTTGGATGCACTGGCGATTGACAATCCACTAGAATATGCCCGTTTGTATCTTGATTCAGAAATGCAAGATTGGGTGAATGCGATGAATATGGAATGGTATAGCACTTGATAAAAGAACATAAAAATGAGAAGAAATCTGTCAAAAGTATTTCTATAAAATACGATATTTCTTTAGCCCTTCCATAAATAATGAAATAGAGCCGATAACTCACAATCGAAATAACGAGTGATTCATCGGCTCTATATTTTATGGTTATGGATATCATGAGTATCGCTTTATATGCAATTGCTATTTTGTTAATTCCCAATATTTATGACCCATAAAGAAGATTGTTAATTCGTTTTGATCTACTTCTATCTCAAAATTCACGCTATTATCTCTCTGTTCCACAAAAATCATATTTGAGGAAGATATGCTATATAATGCATTGCCACAGGTAATACCCAATTCGGGCATATCTTTGTTTACAACAAGTCCTCCATTTTCTTGAAAGGTAAACACTTCCTCTGCATTTGCATTCTTCCATGTACCAATAATATTTTTTTTATTCTGAATGTGCTTTATTTTTCCAACACATACAACGATAAGTATAGCTACACTTACAATTAAAGCAATGCCTACAACACTCTTTGCCAATTTCTTTTTATTCAATTTCTATTATCTCCATTTTTAGTTTCTTTAAGATTGAATGATTCCATATTGCTTAATTCAGTATCTCCATGAATTTCTAACATTGATACGCTTCTCACAGGAAATAGAATAGGAGAGATTCATTCATAAATAATTAAATCATTCATACTTACCTGAATTTGTAATGTTTTTCCATATTTTCTCATAATTATCTACTATAGTTTTTTCTGAGGTCAAAAATGCAAACATAGATATACTTGAATAGAGAGTTTCCGCCGAATCAAAAACCACACAACTTTCATCATGAGTTAGATTTCTCTTTGAATATATTTCCGATACAGGCATAAATGAATTTTCTTCCTCTTTGGTGTATTTATACCCATCAATACATCCTAGATTTTTTAAAAATATTAAATAAGTATCTTCGGTCTTCAGATATTGCCATCCGTTAGTGTAAAATTCTTCACCTCTAACAAATGATACAGGTTCTATAATGTAAATACAGTCACCTACTGAAAGATTAGCAGAATTATCCTTATAGATTTCCTCTATTTTTACCATTGTTTTTGTTGATCGTAAACTCATTTCACGAGAATTTGTTACAGTTATACGAGCTATTAAAGAAGAATCTTTTTCCATATCATCCAATGAGTAATTACTTTCATTGTTAAAGTAAGAAGTTTTCTGCCCTCCTGTATAGAAAATTTCCATAGCTGTATTTTCTGATAAAGCAATATCAGGATCATGAACCCCTGTAGTTGTTTTTATCCCAGTCTTTCCATAGAATAAGGCTGTCACCATACAAATGATTACAACACAGATAGTTAATACAAATTTCTTCATTACATCAACTCCTTAATTTTACCAAATTCCATGCATATCTTCTCATCCGCTAATATTTCAATATCTTCTTTATTATGGCTTGTCAGTATAGTAATGGTATCATTCTTTTTTTCTTCCAATATACGTTCACGAAATAAATCAATGCTATGCTGATCCAATGCGTTAGTTGGCTCATCCAAAAGCAAAATTTTTGGATGTTCCATCAGTGCTTGACAAAGAGCTAGTTTTTGACGCATTCCTAATGAATATTTATTTACTTTTTTCTTTGATTTGGGATCAAGACCAAAGTATATCATTATTTCATATATTTCTTCATCTGATACAATTCCTTTTATATTGGAAAGCATTTTCAAATTTTCAAATCCTGAATACATACTCCAAAAAGAAATATTTTCAATAACAGCTCCTAAATCTGGTAAAACATCCATATCTTTATGTAATGCCTTGTGATTATATTTTATGTATCCTTTGTCTGTATTTATAAAACCTGCAATGGCTCTGAGTAGCATTGTTTTACCTGAACCATTTTTACCATATATTCCATATATTTTACCAGATTCAAATGTATAACTGATATCATCAAGCACTTTTTCACCTTTAATTGACTTTGAAATAGATTTTACATATAAATTCATGGATATCATTCACCTCACAATATTTGTTTTTTTTCGCAAAGAAATTTACCTATCCACACCAAAACAGCGGATGATATAACTGAAATGAGACAGCTTGACTTAAAATTCAATAAATCTATATTGCTTGTAGTCCATTCGTAATTTTCTTCGACATAATATATAATAAGCTTGTTATGCCAATTAAATAAAGGAATATGTAGCAAGGAATAATGCCAAATTTTCCATATAACATTTCCCATTGAAAAATAAAATCCACACACCATTACTGGAATAAAAAATACAATAAATGCAACGATGTATCCTATAATTGAATCTTTCCAAAATGAAAACAAATAACTAATCATTTGCAAATGAAAAATCTCTATCAATAGCATAAAAATAACTTTGAAATCTTCTAAGCCATTAGAGGTATGCTCTACAAAAAGAAAAAACAAATAATCGGAAACAACTACAATACAGTCACGTAATATCATTTTTATTAATATATCCTTATAAATTATGTGTTTTTTCCCATAACGAGGAAGTAGAATTACCATGTTATCATTTGCATCATTAAATAAGTCCATTGTAAGATAACAAATCTCAAGGATAAACAAAATCGCAAAAAATGATAAAGATATAAGGTCAAACGAATGATCTATTAGTATTCCCCCAAAATATATTTGTGAACGTACTCCTTCTGTTATTGTAACCAGACTATTATGAAACCCCAAGTACACATTAGCATAAAAATATCTAATTACAAATGTTATAAGTGATACTAGTAAGCATTTTCCAACATTAACATTCAAAATTTTTTTCTTATATAACTTCATAATTTTTTATTTTTCTCTGTATAATGCCAATACTTAATCCAAAAATAAGCAATATCAGAACAATTTCTCCTATTATATTTCCATGAACATTAGGCATAATATAACCTTGTATAGAGAATTCATTTAGCCCAAAGACAGAAACAATCAAATTAAAAACAATATAGAATATAAACAAAGCACCAGGTATCTTTGCGAAATATAGAACTTTCATTTTGTTATAATATGAAAGAGCATAAGCTAAGATAGCTAATCCCGAGCCAAAAATTCCGTAATTAAAAATGTATATTAGATTATATAAAGTTGGATGTTGCAATCTCACCATATCAAGAAAATTGTCAGCGTTATATGATACCAAACCTATAGCGTAATCAGGTTCTCCCCAAGCACTGTCATATCCATGTATTGGATATGTCAAGTGGCATAATAATAAATTTATGAGCATTGGTATTGTTATTGTCAAAAAGGTTACAATCAGAATGCCAAATAATTTTCCTGCTAAATATTTCTTTTTCCCGATTCTTTGAATAAGTAGGATTGAACTATTGCTTTTTTCTTCTCTTATTAAGGAAAGTGATGCAATAATTGTTGCATAAACAGGCAATAACAGATACATTATATATGGAATATATGCCGCTTCAGTGCCCTGTAATACGAAATTTTCATTTGCTGAACGAATAAATTGATAACTTTTTCCTATATCATTTTTTACACATAAAATATACGAAGCAATATTTAAAATCATTAGAGCAATAAAAACAACTTTATATTCTGCACGATCAATACAATGTTTGATTTCTATAAGAACCATTTTTTTCATAATCTTTACCAAAAGGGCATAAACCCACGAAGAGGTTTATGCCCATCCCTTCTGTTATCTAAAATCTACATTTCCACTTACAAATGCAGTTGATAATTGAGATTGATAATTTTCCATTCCCATACCGACCTGTGTGTTAGTAGAATTATAACCGCTCTTGGTAAAGATTAAATTACAAGATCCTGTTCCAACACCCTGCTTATACTTATTAGATATTTTACTCTTGCTGTTATTGACAGCCCAGAAATTTGCGTAAGAGGTATTGGTAATTGCTGTTACCTCATTTGTGATGTAATCATCGGATGTTGTTTTTGCATGCATAGAGGTAAAGTTATTAGTCTTATTCAGTTTAAGTGCATAAGCGGTGTAAGATGCCGCCTGAGAATATGCTGCTGAAGAAAGAAATACACATCCTGCACAAAACAAACCAATACCTACTTTTGCAATCTTCTGTTTTAAACTTTTTAACATCATAGTCAATTCCTCCCAATCTTATTTTTTTAACTGCGTTGGTACTTTTGGTTCATACAACAAACCACGGCACAATGAATTTGCATTACTTCGAGCAATAGCAGTCACTGCCTGAAGTACGAGACGGGCACTTTTCTGGGGTGCCTTGTTTACTTGCTTATTGTCCATCGTTTTCACCCCCCCCCTCCTTAATTGTCTGACAATTACAGACAACTTTATTTGTTTACCATGGTATGTGCTTAATATAACAGAGTATTTAATTTTTTTCAATCCCTCTATGCACGAATGGTAGCCCAACATGCACGAACTGTTCTACATATAGGTATAAAACCGAAAAGATGGCAGATAGGTTAAGCACCTACCTGCCATCTTTAATCTATATATTTCAGAAATAATGATTAATTATTGTCAGTCTCATATATAGATTTATAACGCTCTCGATCAACTGGAATAATCTCATTATCATTAGCATCTTTATATGTAATAAACTCATCGTATTCTGTAACTGATTTTTCCTCTGAGACAGAATTAATAGAATACATATTCGAATCGTTACACATTACATTTGAATTTGGACCAGAAATTAGTAACGAACCATCCTCTTGTGCATATGCCAAAAAGATATAAATGGAATTTTCGGAAGGCAGTGAATCATTCTCAAACAGATAAATAGCATCTTGTTTTTCTGAAATTCCGCCTTGTTTAACAATAGGAATAGGTTTATCTGTAATAAGTTCACCTTTTATATTTTCGAGAACCTGAATAGTATAATTAGTGTAAGGCGAACCGACCTCCTTAGGATTTCCTTTTTCATCTTCAGTCGTTATAACATTTCGATACTCGGTTCCATCGCAACTGACAACCTTTGCTACAAATACGTAATCACAGATACCAACAGCTTCGCGAATGTTATCAGTATCATATACAAAAGATGCGTGCATCTGGTGGATTGGCAAGTTAGATACATTTGTATTCAGTTGACTTGCATTATTTTTGGATGCACATCCTGTAAAAAACATTCCTACGATAAGAACAATAGACAAAATACCATAGATACTTGATTTTTTCATAGCGTTCTCCCTCCCCTAATAATTATTATATGCGGCATCATATGAATCTTTATCATTTTGAGATAATGCCTGCGTACTAGTATGTCCCGTAATTGCTGCATCCATAACATCTGTTGAAGTACTGTGATCCAACCCTAATGCATGTCCCAATTCATGTGTCGCTACATTCTGTTTTTTACTATTACTATAACCGCTCATATAATAGGTATTGAGTTCAATTTTACCACTAGAATATGTCATGCCTGCCCATCCATTCGAAGCATTGACATCGCTTACGTATACATCTTCTACAACAAAAGCACTGTCTTTTCTGATTACTCCAGATTTATATGCATTCCATGTGGCAGCCCCAGTGTTAATATAACTCATGTAAGTGCTGTTTCCGTCATAGTCTAGATGTTTGCCAGAATCAACAAGATCCCATGTTTGTACATAAGCTTGTGCAAATGCCGTAATAGGAAATAGCATTGCTATAGCCATTAAAGTTATAATGCTATACAATAAATGATTTTTTAAAACAGATTTTTTAAAATGCATACTCCTTCACTCCTTTTCAATCATGTAACAACGGTTATCTTCAATTATTCTTAAAGGTTATCTTTATGAAAATTGAAACGCAACACATACTAGTACACATTATATATCCTGTTAATATTCCTAAAGTACGACATCTTATCATCTCCACTCCATATTATAGATTCTCAGAATACTTAAGATGTAGTAGTATACCTTGAATATAACAAAATCTTTATACTTTTCAATACCTCTATGCATGAATGGTAGCTCACTATGCACAAACGGTAGCATATTATGTTGTGTACCTACTTTATTGATGATAAAATATGACGGAGAATGATTAAAGGAAGTGGTAGCTATGCTATATATTGACTCAATATGGGAATATATTGTTAATTTCTTAGAACTGGCATTGTTTATAATATTTATCCATAAAAAATTGCGTATTCGAGCAAATTATAAACATCAAGCAGTTTTGATGTTTCTTTTCGTATCATTTCAGTTTGCTGTGTTATGCACGCTGAATAAAATGGGAATATCATCCTACAGCACTTTGATGTCATCTTGTGTTTTGGACATTGGATATGCAGTATTGTTCTATCGTGATAGTATAATTCGCCGTATCTTTTGGGGCTTTTCGTATTCCATCATTTGCTTAGTTGCAGAACAGATTTCGTTCTTTATTCCCGTTACTCTTTATAAAGGAGCGTCTCTGGAGCTATTATTAGGTGGAACATTACGGAAGCCATATACCATGTTATATTTGGCAATGATAGCTGTTTTTGTCTTGTTATTTCATTCTATTGGAAACAAAGACATATCTCTTTCACCGTTCCAAAAAGTTGCATATATTTTCATCGCAATTTCTGGACTTGCAATCGGGCACTACATATTAAGGCTGACTTTGGAATCTGTTGATAAATTTGGTGATTCATCCTTTTCAGCTAGGCTATCATTGGTTGACTTGTTTTTTATTATTTTATTTTTAGTATTGATGCTATACATATACCAGCTAGGTTATTCAAAAGAAGAAAACATACGATTACTGGAAGAACAAAAGATTTATGAGCTGGAAAGGACTGAGTTCAATAGCTTATCTGAGACAACTGAACGATTACGAAAAATGAAACATGATATGCAGATTTATGTGGATGCAATCAACGTATTAGCAAAAGACAAGAAATGGGATGAACTTATAACATATACAGAGCAATACCATAACACTCTTGCAACTACGCAAAGTGCCATAGCAACGGGAAATATTGCTATTGACTGCATACTTACCGCAAAACTTGATTATGCTGAAAAACACGGAATTAAGACAGAATATTCTATTATGGCTCCTGAAAATTTTCCGCTTGATTCTGTTGAGCTTTCATCCATACTTGGAAATATATGGAATAATTCCATTGAAGCAGGAGAAAGACTTATAATCTCTGATCCAACCGAGCATCCATACATTTATTTTTATATTAAACCTTACCAGAATATGATACTGATTCACATTGAAAATAATTATGATGGTGTGATAAAAGGTAGCATTGATGGAGACATTTTGAGTGTTAAACAAGGAAAAGAACATGGACTTGGGATAAGACGAGTAAAAGAGCTTGTAGAAAAGGCAGATGGCGTATTGCAGATTACATCTGATAACAAAATTTTTTCCGTACATATTATGATACCGGATAAGGAGAATAACAAACTACTATGAAAATGAAAATAACCATACTTGAAGATTCTGTGATCGAATCAGAACGGCTGAAAAATGGAATAAGAAAATACGGGCAGCAATATGATTGGGATATTGAAATTGACGAATACGAATCGGGCGAAGAATATTTTTCAAAAAATTCTGAAGGCACAACTATACAGGCTTCAGCATTTTTCCTTGACATACAAATGGGGCAAATGAATGGAATTGAGGTTGCTAAACGCCTTCGTGAATCTGGTTATCAAGGTATTATTGTATTTTTAACAGCTTTTAGAGAATATGTATTCCGAGGATATGAAGTCAGAGCTTTAAACTACTTGCTAAAACCCGTCAAGGAAAATACTCTTTTTCTGTGTTTGGATGAAATCGCGAAGGAGTTATCTAATAATACCTACATATACCGAAACAAGCAGGAAATTGTAAGTATTCCCTATGCAGATATATTGACATTTTCGAGCAGATTACATTATGTGGATATATTGACCGTAGACGGCAAATGCTATGAACAAATGTCTACCCTAAATAAGATTATTGTCCATTTGCCAAGTGAATTTATCCGAACCCATCGTTCTTATATTGTAAATATGGCACATATCTATCGTATTACATCAGGAACGATTGAATTGTCAAATCATCTAACTACACAAATCGCACGTTCTTATTCCAAAGACGTGATAAGTGCTTTTGCCAAATATACAACAAGATTTGATACAAGCGGGGATTTTGAATGATTACGAAGTGGGCTACATCTATTGCTAATAAGTTAGCAGAACTATCCGGGGAGGATGTTTCTGCGGATCAATTAGAAATATACATATATGGCTTAGAATGTTTTTTGAATACTTTTATAACCATAGTGTTATTGTTCGTATGGGGAGTTTTATCACATACACTCGGCTATACCCTAATTTGGGTAATTACCTTTTCATTGTTACGACATTATACCGGAGGTGCCCATGCTCCAACGCAGTTAACATGTATCTTAGGCAGCTTTTTTCTCGGTTGTCTTGATAAGTGGGCTATAATCTATTTAAAGCCAACTGTACTAGGATATTTGATACTTGTCCTTATGTGTATATTATTTGCACCTATAAGTAACCATAAAATATGTTTAACCACCAAACAAAAATGGATACATAAACTTATTTCTGTGATAATTGTTAGCATTGGATTTCTGCTGTTTTATAAAATTGGAAACACGAAGATGAATACCACATTGTTTTATTCCTTTTTCTGCGTAATCATTCTTATGATAGTCGAAACAATTAAAAATCTAATGAGACACTTTAAATAGCAGGATGACTTTTCATAAATATTCAAAAAAGATAAAGAATTTGATGGTCTTTATCTTTTTTGAATTTAATTAGATTATCTAGCTCCTCTGTCTGATGGCGAACGATAGTTAAAATCTCTGTCCTGTTCCCGTTTCTGAACTTCTGCCTGTTTTTCTGCCAGCTTTCGATGGATTGAGTTTTCTCCATACTTGGAGTTCCATTCCTTGTTTGCTTTGACATAGGATTCATACTCGGACTTGCCTTGTTTATAGACTTGCAGGAACGCATCTACCGTTGGATATTTGTAATCCTGCACGATATGGGATAATCCCTGCTTCATAATCTTAATCGTTTCTGCGTATTTGTTAGACTGTGCCTGCAATTCCTTTCGTTTCTTTCCTTGGAATAATCCTGTACAGTTCTTCAAATCCTCGTCAATAAGGTCTTTTTTCACTTCCTGCGTATGAATGGCTCTGTTTTGTCGTTTAAGTTTCTCCATAATCTCTTCAAGTCGCATCTCATAATCGTGTGCCAGCTCAGACATTCTTGGTCTTGGCGGAATAACGGTCTTTTCTGCGGTAGTAGTAGCAGGTGCTTTGAATGGTTGGGTCACAGCAGGAATTGTCTGATTGTCTGTCTGTGTAACGGATGGAGCTGGTTGTTTCTCTTGTTTTTCATTTCTTCGCTCCATAAGGTCGGAGATTCTGGCTTTCTGTTGTTCCTGTTTCTGTATCAGCAACTTTATGAGTTCTTTTAACAGCTCGATTGCCCGAAAGATAATCATAAACAAAAGCTCCGGATGATTGCCATACTTGTGAATGGATTCCTTAATCGGAGTTGAAATCTGTTCCTGCTTTACCTTTAAGATTTCCTTTCGCTCCATCCCCGATACCAAAGCGTGATCCACAGTACGATTCCAGTCCTGTATGACCTTATTATTGAGTGTAATCTTATCTGCCTTTGGATTGTTCTTACCGATTTTCTTAGTGGCAAGATAGACATCCCCACGCTTGAATGCAGACAGCTTTTCTTTCTCATCTTTGACAAGTCCGTTGATGACATCGGTATAAAATACCTTGACCTCATCTAAGAAATGTTCCTGCTTAAAGCGAGCGTCCTTGATGGTAAACATCTGTCTTTCGTAGACCTCACCTTTCTTGATCACCTTACACCTTTTACGGATAGTTCCATTCTCGTCTAGGATTTCTTTCTTGGTACGAACATGATTACCTTTCTCATCATAGAACATATTTCTGGTGGCAATCTTTTCTATCGGTTCGTCAAGATAATTTCGTTCTGCAAAGATAAGATGGATATGATAATTCGTCTTTCGTTTGTTATGATGGAGTGCTGCAATACAATCAACACCATACCGACTTTTGAATTTATCCGTCATATATTTTAATAGTCCGTCTGGCGGATAATCCACAAAGGATTCCGGCAGGGCAATGATAAATTCTCTTGCTTCGATACATTTTCCCTCTGTACCGCTTTTCTTAAATTCTGCCTGATTGCACTTGGCAAGTTCTGTCCAAAATTTTCGGTCTGTGGTTTCATATACCGCATAGAGATTTTCCTGTTTTTTGTCACTGGAGATATAATAGATTCTTCCACGAACATTATGGAGCTTTGACATCTGCACAAATGAATTTCTTGGCATAGCGATTTCCTCCTTTCCCAGTTTTGATTTTGGAAAAGAGGACAGATAAGATAGATGAGATGTGAGTAGTAAACTTTCCCTGTGAGCGAGTGCATAGGCACTCGTCTTGCGAACACATCCGCCTTGTGGCGGCTAAGCCTCGCAGAGCGAAATACACAGAGTACAAAACGAAGTTTTGTGCGATGGGTGTATTTCGCTCTCAAACGCCGAGGGCTTGCTTATGAAGTTCACTTTTAGCTGTAACTGTTCCCTCAGCACCTAATTTTGTGCCTTTAATGGCACACTTTTTATGTGCCGTATCCGGCACTCCCTTTTCTTAACAGAAATGCTAGAAGATTGCTATGAAAATCAGCGAAACAATAGACGAATCCGTTAGCACTTTTGCCTTAACAATAGCATTGTTCTATTATTCAGACTTTTTAGCAAAAACCGTAGAAACAGTAGAAGTCTGCTATTAAAATCGAAAAAACAATAGCACGATTCGTTAGCATTTTTGCCCTGACAATAGCATTGTGTTACTTCGCTTACTTTTAAACTGTGTCTGGCAAGGAAGTGGTAGTAAAAGTTCCTATTAAATTTCATTTTTAATAGTGCATTGTTTTATTACATTTTGATTTTAATAGAGCTTTTTACTATTAACTCTTTGAAAATGTACCCCATAGATTGGACACTCAAAATCATAGTAGCGTACACTTTTTGTCATAGGTCGGACAGCTTTTTTCATAGCTACACTTGGTATGACTTCTCACAGCACTTTTTGTAAGTTGGGTGGACTTGTCCTACCAGTCGGCTTCACTTGGGTGGATGGTTGCACCCACTTCATTTTCTGGCTTGGGTGGACTATTCATAACACCTTTTGCATCTTGGGTGGACTTGTCCTACCAACAAGCTATAACTGGGTGGACGATTGCACCCATTCACATCCATCTTGTCCTCATTTTCCAAAAGTTCTGGTTGTATCTGAGGACTTGTCCGTGATATAATCTATTTGCGTGTAGGTATATCATGGCTTTTAGTCAGATACATACCAGAGGGATGGTCTTAGGACTGTCCCTTATTCATTTTTCATTGTTCCCTTGACCGCTTTTACTGCGTGTCTGTCTCGTAAATCCTTCCCCTCATTGAGAATCAGAAACTCGTCTAATCGTTCCCTGCGGATTAAGATTTTTCTTCCCACTCTAAGGATAGGCAGCTTTTCCCATTCCACAAGATTTCTAAGAGTGTTTCTTCCGATACCTGTATAGTCGGCAGCTTCTTCAATGGAGAGAGCAAACTTTAATTCTGTCATTCGATCACCTCATTCCTGCGTAGGATTACAAGTCTTGTATATCAGAGGATGTTCCTTTTTGAAGAAAGGATTAGCCTTTTTTAAAACTTGCGTTACGCAATTCTGATTAAAGTATATATCTTTTATAACGCTATGTCAAGCCTTACGAAATTCTATCATCTTTTATAGAATTGCGTATTGCAATATATCGTGTTATGTGGTATAGTAATGACATACCGAAAAAGGAGGTTCGCAAGTATGTTAAAAGATAAAGAATTGCGAAAGACAATCGGTAGCAGAGCAAAAAGCCGTAGACAGGAGTTAGGATTGAACCAGCCTTATGTCGCTGAAAAAATGGGCGTGACAGCCTCAACCATTCAGAGATACGAAGCAGGAACGATTGATAACACCAAGAAAATGACCTTAGAAGGTCTGGCAGATGCACTTCATGTATCTGTGGAATGGCTGAAAGGTGAGACGGACGAATACGAAACAGACATTACGGATAAAAGAGAATTACAGATTCGTGATGTGATGACTTCCATTCTGAATAAGCTCCCTTATGATATGGAACAGTCCGAAAGTGATTTTTCCAAAGACCTGCTACTACTGATGTTACGGGAATACGAGCTGTTCGTGGATTCGTTCCAGTTCGCTTGTAAGAATTTCAAAGGAAATACAGATAACAAAATGCTCGCCCAGACAATGGGGTTTGAATCCAATAAGGAATACAATGAGATTATGTTCCTTAGAGAAATCACCCACACCGTCAACGCATTGAACGATATGGGCGATATTGTAAGACTGTATTCTAAGAATCCTGAGACAGCGAAAAATCGACTAGCCAATCTTTTATCAGAAAAAGATCCCGATTCGGTATAGATAGGCAGACGGAGCTATGATATACTTACACGCAAGAAGCATTTCACCAGTTCCGATTGCCGATATCGAAAGGAGAAACGATTATGGCAAAAGGTTCTGTAAGGAAGAAAGGCAAGAAATGGTACTACCGCTTTTATGTGGAGGATGCAAGTGGTAACTTGGTTCAGAAAGAATTTGCAGGTACGGAGAGCAAATCAGAGACAGAGAAAATGTTACGCAAGGCTATGGAGGATTATGACGCAAAGAAATTTCTAGCCAAAGCGGACAACCTCACACTCGGACAGATGCTAGATGTATGGGCAGAGGAAGATTTGAAAACGGGTTCACTTAGCAACGGTACAGTCGGTAACTATTTACAGGCAGTAAACAGGATTAAACAACACCCAATCGGAAACAGAAAACTAAAGACAGTCACTTCGGAGCATTTGCAGAAGTTTATGGATTTACTTGCATTTGGCGGTGAGGAAGGAAATTTTAAGTCAAAGGGTTACACCATCGACTATATCCGTTCTTTCCACGCAGTCCTGCAACAGTCCTTCCGATTTGCAGTCTTTCCAAAGCAGTACATCACATTCAATCCAATGCAGTATGTGGTAATGCGTAGGAAAGCCGAGGAAGATGTGGATTTGTTTTCTGATAATGATGAGGATGCAGAGGTTATCAACCCGATTACACCAGAGCAGTATCAAACGCTTATGGAGTATCTGGAAGAAAGAAACAAGCCTGCTGTCCTGCCGGTACAGATAGCGTACTACACAGGTCTTAGACTTGGAGAGGTATGCGGACTGTCTTGGAGTGACATTAACTTTGAGGAACAGTATCTGACAGTACGAAGAAGTGTCCGTTACAACGGAGCAAGGCACAAGACCGAGATTGGTCCGACAAAGCGAAAGAAAGTCCGTATCGTGGATTTCTGTGATACGCTCGCTGACATCTTAAAGAAAGCGAAAAAGGAACAGAGAAAGCAGGTATTCAGTTACGGAGAACTCTATCAGAGGAACTACTACAGGGAAGTTAAGGAAAAGAATCGTATCTACTATGAGCTTTATCATTTGGATGGCACAGAGGACATTCCGCTTGATTACAACGAGATTGACCTTGTATGTATCAGACCGGACGGAGCATACGAAGCCCCTGCAACGGTTGAGACAGCTTTAAGGACAGCAAGGAAACGATTGTCGGAGCTTGATGATAATTTCCACTTCCACACCCTGCGACACACTTATACCACAAACCTGCTCTCAAATGGAGCAGCACCAAAGGATGTACAGGAATTACTTGGACACTCGGATGTAAGTACCACTATGAATGTCTATGCACACGCTAACCGAGAAGGTAAGCGAAACTCAGCCCGACTACTTGATAAGGTGGTTGGAGAATAAAATCGAATAAGAAAAACTTTCCCTTGTAGATACCTCATAAGGGCAAAAACAAGGGAAAAGGATACATATAGAGTGGCAAGGCATACCGCCAAGTCGCATAAAATAAGGAAAGTTGAGATTTTAGTTATACAAATTCTAATTGTTCTGCTTAGTTTGGCAACTCGCTTTCTTCAACGGGAACTGCCTCTAAGTCAGTGTTGCTCCAATAAGAGCTAATATCTGCACTTGTAAAGTATTCAAAATTATCTGTGGAAGATTTCAGATTGCCTTTCTTTACTCCATAGCAGCCATAAATCAGTTCATAACTTGTTCCATCAGAAAGGTTAAATCTGAAACTTGTTATCTCTGCTCCAGCGGTTTCCTCTACCTCTTTGAGTTCCAAGGATAGCCCCTCAAACATATCATACAAGTTCTTTATGGTTTCTTCGGCAACAATGACCTTCTTTTCTGCTGACACAGGTACTCCAACAAAGTGATACATTTCTATATTTTCAACATCACCTACCTCAAAAGGCAAATCAATATTGACTGTCTTGTTGTTGCACCCAACCAAGCCAAGCACACAAACCACCGCTAAAACTAATGCTATCAACTTTTTCATACAATCAACCTCGTATTATATAGTAGTAGTTTTTAGAGACCATCTCCAAGGTCTTAATAACTGTTAAATCATAGTCTCTTCTTT